>CANRHT010000069.1 GCA_947630465.1 uncultured Pseudomonadaceae bacterium | reverse complement strand
CGCTTAGCTTATGTGGGCATCACTCGCGCACGGCGTAACTTAGCCTTTACCTTTGCCAGTAAACGCAAGCAATATGGCGAAGTGATCGACTGCACTCACAGCCGTTTTCTCGATGAATTACCCGCCGATGATTTACAGTGGGAAGGCCTTGATGAGGCACCCGTGGAAGTCAAAGCTGCACGCGGCAATAGCGCTTTAGCGGATATTCGCGCCATGTTAAAAAAATAATGTTATCGCTGCCGATCAGATAAAAGGAGTCACCCTATTAACCCCATAGCTAAGCAAAAAACTATCAGTATGAAGCTGATTATCCTGCTGGCCTCGCTGAGTGCCTTAGTGGCGGCAGCGATTGATATGTATTTACCGGCGTTTCCAACGGTCGCCACCAGTTTGGCTATTACTCCGGGACAAGTGCAGCAAACACTGACCATTTTCCTGATTGGTTTAGGCATTGGTCAGGGTCTCTATGGCCCCTTTCTAGATCGCTTTGGGCGTCGGCCACCCTTGTTAATAGGGATTGCACTCTTCACCATCGGTTCACTGGCAGCCGCGCTGAGCACCAGCTTTGAAGGTTTATTGGTTGCACGCTTTTTACAAGCACTGGGTGCCGCCGCTGGCTCAGTGGCCTCACGCGCGATAGTCACCGACACCTGCGACCCACACAGCTCAGCGCGTATCTACTCGATGTTGATGCAGGTGATGATGATTGCACCGATCACCGCACCCATGCTCGGCGGGCTGATTTTGCTCTATGGCGAATGGCATTTGATTTTCTGGGTACTGGCGTTATTTGGTGTCACCTGCGGATTTTTCACCATTCGTTTACTGCCGGAAACCTTACCGCTCACGCGACGGGTACCGCTCTCGATGCGCAGCATTGTGCGCAATTATGCGTTACAACTGAGCAACCCCAGTTTCTTCCTGTACACCTTGGCCACCAGCTGCACCTTGGGTTGCCTGTTTATTTATATCAACAACTCACCTTTTATTTTTATTGAAATGTTTGACCTGTCACCCACTCAATTCAGTTATTTTTTTGCTGCCAATGCAATCGTGATGATTGCCATCAGCCAGATCAATTTACGTTTATTGAAACTCTATAGCGTGCCACGCGTGCTGTTTATGGGTTTAAGTGGTTTTATTGTCATAGGTCTAGTGCTATTGGGCTTAGTGGCCTTGGGCTGGGAAAACTTGTGGAGCTACAGTATTTTTCTCGGTTTAGGCATGGCAATGCTCGGGTTGATCACGGGTAATCTCACCGCTATGACCATGGCGCATACCCAGCAATATGCGGGTACGGCCTCGGCACTTATGGGTTTAATCCAATTTTTATTAGCCGCCACCATTGGTTTTATCGCCAGTATCATTGCAGCACCCTCACTTTATACCTTGCCCGTGACGCTACTGCTGATGGGGGTACTGGCAATGGCCTTGTGTGTGCTGGGCCGCCACTGCGCGCAAGGGGCGACGCCTGATCCTTAAACAGTTGCTCGGCTTGGACTTCCAGCTTAAAGCCTAACCACAATTGTGCACTTACTGCGCTGGATTACTGTTAGGCTGCTACTCGTGATACACCTTGTTGAGCGGGATGCGTATGACTCTGGAAATCTTTCTCGTACTGCTGATTACCGCGGCCGCCATGGCGCTGTTTGTCAGTGAAAAGTTACGTGTCGACGCCATTGCTATTCTGGTATTGGTCAGCTTAACGCTACTGGATCTGATCAGCCCAAGCCAAGCCTTAAGCGGCTTCAGTAACCCCGCTACTATCACCGTGGCTTCAATGTTTATCTTGGCTGCAGGCTTACAAAACAGCGGCGCGCTCATCGGCATCCAAAAAATGCTCAGCGCAGCACGCTCACCACTGCAGTTTATGCTGATGCTGTTTGCCTTATTGGCACTGATCGCGCCCTTCGTTAACAATACCGCGGTAGTGGCGATCTTTATTCCCATCGTCATTGCCGCCAGCCTCAAAGTTGGTTTAGCCCCCTCTAAAACCTTGATTCCTTTATCCTACGTTGCGCAAATGATGGGCGTGGTCACCTTGATTGGCTCATCCACCAATCTGCTGGTGAATTCCATCGCTAAAGACTTAGGGCACAGCGGTTTTAGCATGTTTGAGTTTCTGCCCTTAGCAGCCATCTGTGCAGTAGCTGGCTGCCTGTATTTACTGACAGTTGGCCGCTGGTTGTTACCGGATGTGCGCAGTTCCGACTTAGAAAACCTGTATGAGTTTGGTCACTATATCAGCGAGTTAAAAATCACCGAAGACTCAAAAATGCTGGGTAGCACGGTTGAAGCAGCGCAATTAAGCAAAAATTATAATATCTATGTGCTGGAACTGCTGCGTGACGGTGAAAAGTATTGGTCACCCCGTTCAGAAGAATTACGTGTCGGCGATATTTTACTGGCACGCGGTGTGTGGTCGGATATTGAAATGCTAAAAGATGAGCAAAAACTCGAATTCAATACCCAGACCGACTTTCAACTCAAGGGAATTAAGCAAGAAAAATCGGTATTGGCTGAAGTGATGATCGCGCCACAATCGCGCGTTGCGGGTCGCCTGCTGTCGGTGTTAAATCGCAGTTGGCGCTATAACGCTTCGGTCATGGGTGTGCAGCGGCGTGGGCAGGTGGTGCGCAATCAGCTCAACAGTTTACGCCTGCGTATTGGTGATATTTTATTGCTGACTTTGCCCGAAAAAGATTTAGCTGCACTGCGCAAAGATAAAACTCTAATCGTCATCTCGCAGCGTGAGGCCACACCTGACTACGGCTGGCGTGCACCTTTTGCCGTAGCCGTGATGGCCGCGGTAGTGACCGTCTCTGCCCTAGGTTGGCTACCCATCGCTCTATCGGCATTAACCGGTGCGGTGGTTATGACCTTAGCGGGCTGTATCAATGCCGATGATGTCTACGAGAGCACCGACTGGTCGATTGTGATGCTGATCGCTGGGCTGTTGCCGCTGGGTATTGCGATGAGCTCCTCAGGGGCCGCGCAGTTTTTAGTCGATAACAGTATTGGTTTAGTCAGTCATTTAGGGCCGCATGTAGTTCTAGCGGTACTCTATTTAATGGCACTGGCGCTGGGCGAGCTGATGAGCAACTCCGCTGCAGCCGTGTTATTAACGCCGATTGGCTTTTCTACCGCACAACTGATGGGCGCTGACCCAACCCCGTTTTTAATCGCCATCACCTTCGCTGCCTCCACCAGCTTTATGACGCCCGTGGGTTATCAAACCAATATGATGGTGTATAACGCCGGCGGCTATAAATTCAGTGACTTTATAAAAGTAGGCTTACCACTCAATAGTATTTTCTGGGTGCTGGGGGTGATTTTTATCCCAATGTTTTGGCCGTTTTAGATATAGAGATTAGCTTTTTATCTCCGAGAGCTTCAATTAATGAGTCCTAAAACCCAGAATCTTTAACCGACTCGAAGCCGATCCTGCTGTCTGTGCGCTAGCCCACATAAGGCTCTGATCACACCTGCGACCTTTGATGAGTCATATCAGACCCTAGCCAGAAACTGCAGCAAGTCGTGTTAATCCACCAATTCAATGCCTAAGCCTTCCAGTAAATACACCGCTTCATGCTTAGAAAACTTAGCGCCTTGCAGCTGATTTTCTAAAACATTAATGGAGTATTGTGTGGCTTCAGTAAAGTCTGCGCCCTGTAAATTGGTGCGCATAAACAGGCTATGAGTAAAATCGCTGTAAGTCATGATTGCCTTGGAGAAATCGCCTTCGCGAAAATCCACATCATGCACTTTGCACTCATCGAGCACCAAGCTCTGCAAGGTCAGGCCAAAAAAGGATGAATCATTGAGAATGCATTGGCGAAAGCTGATTTCAAAGTCCTTGTGATAAGGCGACCAAGTGGCACGCGTCCAATCCACACCAACCAATTTACATTCCAAAAACTTCAGAGCAAAACAACGCGTATAAGGCACGCGCATTAAGCTCAACTGGCAACGGCTAAAACTGCAATTAATGAAATTACAATGTTCAAATGCCGTCTCACTAAAATTACATTCAACAAAACTGCAGTCTTCAAACTCAGTGCCCACGCAGGTTTCATTTTGCAGATCAAGGCCGTTAAAGGATGCCTCAAAATACTGCTGCTGACTGTCTATACTTTGCACACTCATCTCCCTTTAAATATCTGCTCAAGCTGCCGGCAAGCTGCATTTAAAACGGCAATACACTGCCATCCCAATGTAATAAAGCACCGCTGACCGCAGGTGTCAGTCCATCACGCACCTTTAACAGGCGCTGTGCGGTCTGCTCAGCGGTTTGCAGTTGGCCCTGTGGCAGATTACTTTGGAATGGCTCGGACAAGGGCGTATCAGTGGTACCCGGATGCACAGCAACAATACAAGCGCTGGGATTAAGTCGCCGCACTTCAAGGCTGAGGTTTTTTACCAGCATATTCAGCGCGGCTTTACTCATGCGGTAACTGTACCAACCGCCCAATTGATTGTCGGTGATACTGCCAACTTTGGCGCTGAGCACCAACACTTTCACCTGTGGCGTGCGGGTTAAATAGCGAAACAAATGCCGTAAATACTGCGCGGGAATCACCACATTACTGTGTAAGCGCTGCGCCAACTGGGTGCTATCCAGCTGGCGGATGGTTTTTTCAGGCATAGCATCAGCGTCATGCAGTACGCCATTGCAGATCACAATGGTATCCGGCTGCTGAGCTAACGCTTGCTCAATGCACGCTTGGCTACTGTCGTCACTTTGTAAAGCATCTTGATACCAAAACCACCCCGTCTCTAGGGGTGCGGGCTGGCGACTGATCACACTGACCTGTGCACCAAAACTGCCACACTGCTGTGCGATGGCTTGACCAATGCGACTGCTACCACCAATAACGAGGATCGATTGCGTCATGTAAATACCTTAACTCGAAGCGGGTTAAACACTATTTTTACCGGCAGGACATCATCCTCATACAGGCGGCTTAAATCCTTCTACAGACAATAAAAAAGGCGACTGATTAGAGTCGCCTTAAGTCACCCGTTAGTAGGTTGTTACGCCGCAATACTGCCTTTGAGCTTTTTCATGGCATTTTTTTCCAGCTGGCGAATACGCTCAGCTGACACACCATACTGCGCAGCCAAATCATGCAGGGTCACTTTCTCATCCGACAACCAGCGCTGCTGCAAGATATCGCGACTGCGCTCATCTAATTCACTTAGCGCTTCATGCAAGCTGCTGCTGTCATTTTCAGTTTGATTCGAGGCTTCCAACTGTAAAGCAGGATCGTAACTGTGATCTTCTAAATAGTTGGCAGGCGACTGATAAGCGCTTTCATCATCATCACTATCTGATGGATCAAAGGACATATCATGGCCGGTTAAGCGGCTTTCCATTTCGCGCACTTCACGTGCTTCCACGCCTAAAGAGTCAGCCACAGCTTCCACTTCAGCATTGGTGAGCCAAGCGAGACGCTTTTTCTGGCTGCGCAAGTTAAAGAATAATTTACGCTGTGCTTTAGTGGTCGCCACTTTAACAATGCGCCAGTTACGCAGCACGTATTCGTGGATTTCAGCTTTAATCCAATGCACAGCAAAAGACACTAAGCGCACACCCATTTCCGGATTAAAACGCTTCACGGCTTTCATTAAGCCAACGTTACCTTCTTGGATTAAATCGCCTTGCGGCAGGCCGTAACCTGAGTAACTGCGCGCGATATGCACCACAAAACGTAAGTGCGCCATCACTAACTGGCGCGCGGCATCTAAATCTTGGTGGTAGTACAAGCGTTCGCCTAAATCACGCTCTTGCTCGACAGAAAGTAGCGAGATTGAGTTAACAGAATGCACATAGGCCTGCAGGTTTCCACCTGGGCTGAGCATCTGCGCTGTTTGTAATGCGGTCGTGGTGGTCATAAATATCCTCCAACGGGTAACGATTTCTAAACAATACTATTGTATATAAGATGGCAAAAACGCCATAAAGTTCCTTACTTTGCGCGTAAAAATAGGCGCAAACCCATCATCCCTGCCTTGTGTACTTAACGTGGCAATAATTCACGTAAGTGCCGTGCTACAGCTAACCAGGCACCAATGTAACCCAGTAATACTGCACCAAGTAATAATGAAAAGCCATCTTCGGTAGGTATGCCAGATAAGCTGAAGTCGCTGCCATACAGCTGCGCCAACTGCACCACCGATTCATTGAGCCACTCCAAACCAAAGGCCAACAACAACCAGGCGAGAATGCCGCCGGCTAAACCATAGAGCACGCCCATATATAAGAAGGGACGGCGCACATAACCGTCGGTGCCGCCCACCAGCTTAATCACTTCAATTTCAATACGGCGGTTTTCAATATGTAAGCGAATGGTATTACCCACTACTAACAATAAGGCTGCAATCAGCAAGACTGACAGAGCAAAGATAAAGTGCTGCCCCATCTGCAAAATCGCCGCTAAACGTTCAATCCATAGCAAATCAAGCTGTGCTTGTTGCACTTGCGGCAGCGCTTTCAGCTCGTCGAGCAAAGCCACTAAGGTGTCTTTATCCACCACTTCTGGCGTGACTAATAAGCTACCCGGCAAAGGGTTATCGGGTAATTCACGTAACGCATCACCTAACCCCGAATGTTCTTGAAACTCAGCCAAGGCTTGTTCACGACTGATCC
Organism: uncultured Pseudomonadaceae bacterium; assembly: GCA_947630465.1. Lineage (GTDB taxonomy): Bacteria > Pseudomonadota > Gammaproteobacteria > Pseudomonadales > Pseudomonadaceae > Denitrificimonas. Next base: position 3,085 of record CANRHT010000069.1, on the reverse strand, counting down.
ATTGCACTTCGGCAACATGCTCATGCTCAGCAATTTGATCGCGCAATACTTCACCATAGGTATCGCCCGCATCCAGCTCTAAAAACAGCGAGATTTGTGCAGCGCGCTGCCATGAGCCGCCCAGTTGACTGACGTTTTCTAACAGCAAGGCCAAACCCATCGGCAGGCTTAAGGCTACTGCCATCACCAAGCAGGTAAAAAAACTGCCCAACGGCTGACGTACTAAACGACTGATGCTATCGCTACAACTGGCACGATGACTTTCCAGCCAAGCGCGCAATTGATTGCGAAAGCCGCGATTATCAGATAACTCAGCAGACACCTGATGCTTGGGTGTGGCACCAACGCGCTCACCGGGCTGATTGGGTGTGATACGTGCGGCACACATTAGACAGCCCCTCCATCACCAATTAAACGACCGCGTTGCAAGGTCAACATGCGATGACGCATCCGCGCAATTAACGCCAAGTCGTGACTGGCAATTAATACCGTGGTGCCCAGCTGATTAATATCTTCAAAGACCGCCATGATTTCTGCCGCCAAGCGCGGGTCTAAGTTACCGGTGGGCTCATCGGCTAGCAGTAATGCGGGCTGATGGACAATAGCGCGTGCAATACCAACGCGCTGCTGCTGCCCTGTGGATAAATCAGAGGGCGCTTGTAAGGCTTTATCTTTTAAACTGACGCGTTCCAACGCTAAGCTCACACGTTGGTTAATTTCATCTTGCGGCAAGCCTAAAATCTGCAAGGGCAAGGCCACATTGGCAAACACACTGCGATCAAACAGCAGTTGGTGATTCTGAAACACCACACCAATTTGCCGACGCAGAAATGGAATCTGCGCGTTTTTAATTTTAGCTAAATCCTGCCCAGCCAGGAGCAATTTACCCGCCGTCGGGCGCTCCATCGCTAACAACAGTCGCAGCATGGTACTTTTACCAGCACCTGAGTGGCCGGTAACAAATAAAAATTCACCGCGACGCACGCGAAAGCTCAACTCATGCAAGCCAACATGCCCATTGGGGTAACGTTTTTCGACCTGCTCAAATCGAATCATGCAGGATCCTTTTCGGCAAACAATGCATCAACAAAATCATCGGCTACGAAATCACGTAAATCATCGATGCCTTCGCCCACGCCAATATAGCGCACAGGTATTTCAAAATGCTTAGCCAAAGCAAAGATCACCCCGCCTTTGGCCGTGCCATCCAGCTTGGTTAAAGCCAAACCTGTTAACGGTATAGTTTCATTAAAGTGACGCGTTTGGTTGATAGCGTTCTGCCCCGTACCGGCATCCAGTACCAGCAACACTTCGTGGGGCGCGCTGTCATCGATCTTACTCATCACGCGCGCCACTTTACGCAATTCTTCCATCAAATTATCTTTGGTGTGTAAACGCCCGGCGGTATCGGCGATCAATACATCTATACCGCGCGATTGTGCCGCTTGCACCGCATCAAAAATCACCGAGGCTGAATCCGCTCCTGTGTGCTGAGCAATCACCGGAATTTTATTGCGTTCACCCCAGACTTGCAGCTGTTCAACAGCGGCGGCGCGGAAGGTATCACCGGCGGCCAGCATGACTTTTTTACCGTCTTTTTGCAGACGCTGGGCTAATTTACCGATGGTGGTGGTTTTACCTGCACCATTCACACCCACCACTAAAATCACATAAGGTTTGTTGCTGGCGGTAATCGTCAATGGCTGCTCAACCGGGCGCAGCAATTCTGCCATTTCTACTTGTAAGGCTTTATACAAAGCGCCGCTATCAGCCAGTTCTTTACGTGCGACGCGACGGGTTAAATTACCCATAATGGCAGCGGTGGCTTCCATACCGACGTCTGCCATTAATAAACGGGTTTCCAGCTCTTCGAGTAAGTCATCATCAATTTCTTTTTTGCCCAAAAACAAGCTGGCCATGCCTTCGCCAAGGCTGGAACTGGTTTTCGCTAAACCTTGTTTTAAGCGCGCAAACCAACCGAGCTTAGTGCCTTGTGGCTTACTTTGACCGGCAAGATTGGCTGCCAGCGCAGGCTCGGCCGTATCATCAGCCGGTGCAACATCTGCTACAACAGGCGCTGCAGCTGTCACTATGGGCTCTGGCTCTGGCTCTGGCTCTGGCTCTGGCTCTGGCTCTGGCTCTGGCTCTGGCTCTGGCTCTGGCTCTGGCTCAATAATGGTCGCGTTTTGTGCAGTGCTGCTGTCAACAGGTAATTCAACTTCGCGCTCAAGCGCTGGCTCAATAGCTGCTTCAGGCGCAACTGCAGTCGTTGCCAGCGTCTCTACGCTTGCAGTCTCAGGTTGTGCAGCCAGCTTGTCTGACTCGATCTCAGAATCAGCCAACGCTTCAGCTTCAGCCTCGGCTTGGGCTGCCGCTTTTTTACGGCCAAACCAAGAAAACAGACCTTTTTTAACAGGAGCCACAGGTGCGTCGCTCTGCTGTTGATCGTCAGATGATACGGAGTCAGCGCTGGGCGCTGGCTGTTTTGGATTTTTGTCGTCGCCGGAACCAAACATAGAAAAGGCTTTCTCAGCAGTTCACCAGATCTGTATTGATTTACAGTAAATGTCACACAGATATGGTTGTTAATAAAATGGTTGCGTATCCTAGCACTTCTAGGCCCTCGGTAGCTAAACTCAGAGCGCAGTTTGAAAGGTTCTTCTATGAAAATATACTTAGGTTGCATCGCCCTTTTTCTATCCAGTACATTTATCACACCCGCTGTTGCACAAAGCGCAACCACTGAATTCAGTTTAGACAACGGATTGAAAGTGATCGTTCGCGAAGATCACCGCGCCCCCGTTGTCGTCAGCCAGCTGTGGTACAAGGTCGGCTCCAGCTATGAAACACCCGGCAGTACCGGTTTGGCTCACGCACTTGAGCATATGATGTTCAAAGGTAGCAGCAAATTAGGCCCGGGCGAATCATCGCGTGTGTTACGTGAGCTGGGCGCGCAAGAAAACGCCTTTACCAGTGACGACTACACCGCGTATTACCAAGTGCTGGCTCGTGATCGCCTTGAAGTGGCGTTAGAAATGGAAGCCGATCGCTTGGCCAGCCTGACTTTGCCAGAAGATGAATTTGT
>CANRHT010000068.1 GCA_947630465.1 uncultured Pseudomonadaceae bacterium | reverse complement strand
GAAACGCCGATGTTGCAAACCATTCCAGGTGGTGCTGCAGCCAAGCCGTTTGAGACGCACCACAATGCGCTGGATTTACCCATGTATCTGCGTATTGCGCCTGAATTGTATTTAAAGCGTTTAGTGGTCGGTGGTTTTGAGCGCGTGTTTGAAATCAACCGCAACTTCCGTAATGAAGGTGTGTCGACCCGTCATAATCCCGAATTTACCATGCTTGAGTTTTACCAAGCTTATGCAGATTATGAAGATAATATGGATCTGACTGAAGAGTTATTCTGTGAATTAGCGCAAGCTGTTTTAGGAACGACTGACGTGCCGTATCAAGGTAAAGTCTTCCACTTTGGTGAGCCATTCCAGCGCATTTCATTGTTTGATTCTATTTTGCAATACAACCCTGAAATCACCGCAGCAGAGCTTGAAGATATCGATGCCGCACGCGCTTTAGCGAAAAAGCACGGGGCAAAAGTGATGGGCTTTGAGGGTATTGGTAAGCTACAAACCATGATCTTTGAAGAAACCGTTGAACACTTACTCGAGCAGCCGACCTTTATTACCCGTTACCCCTTTGAAGTATCGCCACTGGCGCGACGTAACGACGATGATCAAAACGTCACTGACCGATTTGAGTTGTTTATTGGTGGCCGCGAAATTGCCAATGCCTATTCCGAGCTCAATGATGCCGAAGATCAGGCGGAGCGTTTCTTAGCGCAAGTCGCTGATAAAGATGCCGGTGATGATGAAGCGATGCATTACGATGCGGATTTTGTGCGCGCGTTAGAGTATGGCATGCCACCGACTGCGGGCGAGGGTATTGGAATTGACCGTTTAGTGATGCTGCTAACCGACTCTGCATCCATTCGTGATGTGATTTTATTCCCGCACATGCGTCCAGAACAGTAATCTATGAATCTGCGTGCCAACCCTAAAAGGTTTGAGAGTTGGTGCGCTATCGATCTATGTACTACTACTTAAAGTTATGGAGTCATTATGAGCGAACGTGATGTTCGACCACTGATCGCGACAGCTGTAGCGAGCATTATTGGTACTGTGGCTGTTTTAAGTTATTACGGTTATTTACATATCGCCAAACCAGTGGATGCACTGTTACTGGCTGAGTACACCATGTTGAAAACCATTCCAGGTGAAGACTATAAAGTGTCGCTTAAACCGGCTGAGCAAAACGCGCAGTGTATGGATGGTATTGTGGTGCTGTTTGATACCAAACAAAAAGGTTTAACGGGCGTACTTGTGGATGATAAAAAGCGTGCTGTGCGTTGTGAGTTTACTGCGCAGTAAATATGGCTTTAAGCTTTTATTTTGGATGAAATGATCATGTTGGGCGCACTAAAGTTGGCTTGCCAGACGCTATAGAACTGGGCAAGCTAAAGAGAACTTTAGTGGAGAACCAGCATGATCCCAATTGATTCACGTCTACGCGAGCACGTCCATCTACTCGGTGAACTGCTCGGTACCACTATGCGCGAACAGCGCGGTGAAGAATTTCTTGAAAAAATTGAACGCATTCGCCAAGGCGCCAAAGCCGCACGCCGTGGTTTGGATGATGGCCGTCAGCAATTGACGGAAACCCTTGATCAGCTCTCTGAAGAAGAATTACTGCCGGTTGCGCGTGGTTTTAATCAGTTTCTTAACTTAGCCAATATCGCCGATCAGTATCACTTGATGCGCCGCCGCGGCAGTGATGAAGCACCTGCTTTTGAAGACCAAATGATGGCTTCAGTGCTTGAGCGCTTACAAAGTGCCGGACACAATCCCCGCGATTTATCCCAAGCAGTGGCTGACTTAGATATTGAGTTGGTGCTGACTGCCCACCCAACTGAAGTCTCGCGTCGCACCTTAATTATGAAATACGATGTGATTGCCCAGCAACTGGCTGCGCTGGATCACACCGACTTAACCGACGCTGAACGCAATAAAGTTATCGCTAAGTTGCGCTGCTTAATTGCTGAGGTGTGGCACACCACAGAGATTCGTAGCGAACAGCCTACGCCTATTGATGAGGCGCGCTGGGGTTTTGCCGTGATTGAGCGCTCATTATGGCAAGCGATTCCAAACGTGCTGCGCCATGTTGATAAAACCTTACAGGCCGCAGGCGGTTCAGCTTTACCGATTACCGCGACTCCCATCCGCTTTGCAACTTGGATGGGTGGCGACCGTGATGGCAATCCTAACGTGACCGCGAAGGTCACTACGCGCGTACTCTTATTAGCGCGCTGGATTGCCGCAGACTTGTTTTTGCGTGATATCTCGCGTCTAACGGCTGAGTTGTCCATGCAAAATGGCAGCCCAGAGCTGCTGGCCCTCGTGGGTGAAAGTGATGAACCTTACCGTGTCGTGCTGAAAAAGCTGCGTGCGCGCCTGCGTAATGCACGGGCACAACTGCAAGACACCATTGCCACCGGCGCTGCGTTACCTGCAGATATTATTTATAACAGTGATGAGTTATTGCAGCCGCTATTGTTGTGCCATCGCTCCCTGCATGAGTGCGGCATGGGATTGATTGCCGATGGTGATCTGCTGGATACCATACGCCGCACGACAACCTTTGGTTTGTCTTTGGTGCGCTTGGATATTCGCCAAGATGCAGAACGTCATACCAGCGCGCTCAGTGAGATCACTCAGTGGCTCGGTTTGGGTGAATATACGCAGTGGGATGAGGCGCAGCGCCAAGCGTTTTTACTCAATGAGTTGGAGAACCGTCGGCCCTTATTATCCAGTGCTTTTGTTGCCAGTGCCGATACGCAAGAAGTTTTGGATACGTGCAAGGTGATTGCTCGAGCGGCGGCTGACTCGCTGGGCTCTTATGTGATTTCCATGGCCTCAGCGCCTTCTGATGTGCTGGCTGTGCAGTTGCTCCTTAAGGAAGCTGGATTGCAACGCGCGATGCGTATTGCGCCGCTCTTTGAAACTCAGGATGACTTGCATAATGCTGCAGGTGTTATTGATCAACTATTAAGCTTAAGTGACTACCGTAAGAGTCTTGCTGGGCCGCAAGAAGTGATGATTGGTTACTCTGACTCGGCTAAAGATGCCGGTACAACAGCGGCTGCTTGGTCGCAGTATCGTGCGCAAGAAGAGTTGGTTGCGGTCTGTGCTAAGCAAGGTGTTGAACTGATTTTGTTCCACGGCCGTGGTGGCACTGTAGGACGTGGCGGTGGACCAGCGCATGAGGCAATTTTATCGCAGCCACCGGGTTCAGTCGCAGGACGTTTCCGTACCACTGAGCAAGGTGAAGTGATCCGTTTTAAATATGGTTTGCCTACCGTAGCGGCACAAAACCTTAATTTGTATTTGGCCTCAGTGCTCGAAGCAACATTATTACCACCGCCAGCGCCGAAAGACAGTTGGCGCGCCGTGATGGAGCGTTTAGCTGCCGATGGTTTGGCGGCCTATCGTAAAACTGTGCGTGAAGATCCGCAGTTTGTGGCGTATTTCCGTCAAGCTACGCCCGAGCAAGAGTTGGGACGTTTACCATTAGGCAGCCGTCCAGCACGCCGCCGCAGTGGAGGCATTGAAAGCCTGCGCGCGATTCCGTGGATTTTTGCTTGGACGCAAACGCGCATGATGCTACCCGCTTGGCTTGGTTGGGAGACTGCTTTGCAAAATGCGATCGCCCGCGAAGAAGAGCCGATTCTTGGCGAGATGCGTGATCAGTGGCCATTTTTCCGTGCGCGTATTGATATGTTAGAAATGGTGTTACTCAAGGCTGACTCAGGTATTGCCCGCCTCTACGATGAGCGACTGGTGACTGATGAGTTGCGTGGCTTTGGTGAGCAGTTGTATCAACACTTGGGTCAAGCGGTGGAGCAGGTATTGCGGCTCACCGGTGAAGCGCATTTGCTAGAACGCCACCCACAAGTGCGAGCATCGATTAGTGTGCGCGACACTTATCTTGATCCATTGCATTTATTACAGGTTGAGTTACTGGCGCGCTCAAGAGAGCAAGGTGAGACGATTTGCCCGGCCATTGAGCAAGCGTTGTTGGTCACAGTGGCGGGGATTGCGGCGGGATTACGTAATACCGGTTGATGTGAAAACGCTGATCACCCAGTCGGTAGCGGGTGATCAGCTTCGTTTTAATACATGCTAGGTGAGAGTGCGATACCCATAGCAAACGCTGCAATAATACCAATTACGGCTAATATCATCAGTGCAGCCCAAATCCAAAATAACACTTTAACGGCGGTGCTGTTTTCTGGTGGTGGCGCTCCGAAACGGTTACTGCCGGTGCTGCCGGGCAAGAGAAAAGTGAGCAGTTGGAAAATACTACCCACCACAGGTATCAGGCCTATCAGTAATAGCCAGCCTGACCAGCCGATATCATGTAAACGTTTCACACTGATTTGAATACCAACAACCATTGCCGCAATAGCGGTAACGATCACTAATAATCCACCCAGTTTAGTTGATAGTTGCATGAGCAACATGCACAGCAACATCGCGGGTCCGACAGCAAAACTAAGAACCATTGACCAAGCGATATAACGCATACGGCCAAGACGGCCTTCTACGCCCCAAATGTTCAGCTCGCAGACTTCGTCACCCTGTGGGTCAATTTGCGCATGAGGTGATGCATAAGGTGAAATTGATCCCGTGGCTGCTGCGTAATCTGGAGCGCTACTAATCCTATTTTCAGATTGCGCTTGATAGCTGTTGAACTTCGCAATAACAATGCCACAGCTTTGACACATAGCATCAGTGGGTTGTTGAGTGGCGCATTTAGGACAGGTCATGGTGTGTGTCGAGTCTGTCGTAGTTGCTGGGTCTGACTCAATGGACTCAAGCGTTAAACTCGCCAATGCATCTGATTCTTTTACAGCAACAACGCCAGCGTTAAAAAGCGCATCGATATATTTATCTGCCGTGGCTGAGTCGATATCACGCTTGATGACATTAGGTTTGCCGGAAAACAAGTGCTTAACCGCACTGATATCTTTTTTAAACAATGCTGCAAGATTGTTTTGTGCATATTCAAGAGTCACACCGGGCGCTAAGGTGCCATCCATAGTGATTTTGTACTGTATACCAGACATATAGCGTCCTTATTGAGCTGCAGGTCAAAATTAGTGTGTGATAGGGTATTGCTTAAAGTTGTGCTGCTTGATGGCAGCGCTACGATTAAAAGGGTTTAAGAATCGCTAATAAAACAATCACGATTAAAAACAACACCGGCAGTTCATTGAACCAGCGGTAAAAAACATGACTTTTTTGATTACTGTCTTGGGCAAAACGTCTGTAAATCGCACCCAGCGAAAAATGGTAGGCGATTAAAAAAACCAATAAGGTCAGCTTTACATGCATCCAGCCCATTTTTAACAGAGCAGGATTCATATACAGCATCGCCAGACCTAAGCCGAGGGTCGCAACCAGTGATGGATGCATAATGCCGCGATACAGTTTGCGCTCCATAATGACAAAGCGTTCTTTACTCACGCTGTCAGAGCTCATGGCGTGGTATACAAACAAGCGCGGAAGATAAAATAAACCCGCAAACCAACACACCACTGCGATAATATGGAATGCTTTAACCCACAAATAAGTCATAACCGACTCCAATTCTAAAATGGCCTATATGTTAGACCGCTGTGGGTGCAGTGTCATCTGGAGAATAGAGTTCTCTGGCAGCATACAATTTAACTTCAGTAAAGAGAGTGCATAAATGATTAAAATAGCAATTGTTGGCGGTACAGGTTACACAGGCGTTGAGTTGCTGCGTCTTCTAGCTTTACATCCGCATGCGCACGTTGAAATCATTACTTCGCGCTCAGAAGAGGGTGTACGTGTTGCAGATATGTACCCTAATCTGCGTGAGCATTATCCAAACTTGCTTTTTTCTGTACCTGAGCTCGATCAGTTAACAGCCTGTGATGTGGTTTTTTTCGCTACTCCGCATGGTGTGGCGCACGGTTTGGCTGATGAGATTTTACAGGCTGGTACTCGTGTGATTGATCTGTCGGCGGACTTTCGTTTAGAAGATGCGCAAGAATGGGCGCAGTGGTACGGCCAGCCGCATGGCGCGCCGCATTTGTTGGCTGATGCTGTATACGGGCTGCCAGAAGTGAACCGTGAAAAAATCAAGTCGGCGCGCTTAATTGCAGTGCCCGGTTGCTATCCGACGGCTGTGCAGTTGGGCTTATTACCTTTGGTTGAGGCTGGACTGGCCAATACACAGCAGATGATTGCCAGTTGTGCATCCGGTGTGAGTGGTGCTGGGCGTGCAGCTAAGGTGGGTTCGCTATTTTGTGAAGCGGCAGAGAATATGATGGCTTATGGGGTCAGCGGTCATCGTCATCTGCCTGAGATCAAACAGGGTTTAGCGCGTGCTGCAGGCAAACCCGTTGAGCTGACTTTTGTTCCTCACTTGGTGCCGATGATTCGTGGTATTCATGCCACATTGTATGCAACAGTCGTTGATCGCAGTGTTGATTTGCAGGCGCTGTTTGAGCAGCGTTATCAGAACGAGCCTTTTGTCGATGTCTTGCCAGCGGGTGTGTCTCCACAAACACGCAGCGTGAAAGGCGCCAATATGTGTCGTATTGCTGTGCAGCGTCCGCAAAATGGTGATGTAGTAGTGGTGATGTCGGTGATCGATAATTTGGTTAAAGGTGCCTCAGGTCAAGCGGTGCAGAATATGAATATTATGTTTGGTTTGGATGAAAATAGCGGTTTAGCTTCGGCTGCTTTAATTCCCTAGTCGTTGGTAATAGTTGACTGTAATGGTAGGATAAGCAGATAATATTAACTATAGTTTTTACAGCGTGATGCTGGGAGAAAGTAAAATGAGTGTTGAGTCCTTCGTCCCTGCCGCTATGCAGTTTACTCAAGGAGCCGCAAAGAAAGTTAAGGCTCTGGTTGAAGAAGAAGGTAATCCGCGTTTAAAACTACGTGTGTTTATTACGGGTGGTGGTTGTTCTGGTTTTCAGTACGGTTTCACTTTTGATGAAGATGTTGCTGAAGATGACACCATTATTGATCGTGAAGGTGTGAGCTTAGTGGTTGATCCCATGAGTTTTCAGTATTTAGTTGGCGCAGAAGTCGATTATACCGAAGGTCTGGAAGGTTCACGTTTTGTAATCAACAACCCTAACGCAACCACGACTTGTGGTTGTGGATCATCTTTCTCTATTTAAAATTGTCTGCTGTTATGCGGGATAAATGGCGCCAAGTGTGCGTAAGCCTTTGGCGCCAGTCACTGCTGGACGATTAGCGGCAATACCTTCTAAGCAACAATGTGCCAGCCAGGCAAAGGCCATTGCTTCCATCCAGTCTGCAGATACACCCATTGTGTCTGTCGTTGCGACAGAGCATCTTGGCATTAAGCGACGCAAGCGCTCCAGTAAGTTATGATTGTGCGCTCCACCTCCGCAAACCCAAACGGCTTGAGTATCGCTCTGCGCTGATAGCAGTGATTGTGCAATAGCATAGGCTGTAAGTTCGCACAAAGTTGCTTGCACATCCTGATCAGTAATCACTGCATGCTGCGCAAGTAGTTTTTCTAGCCATGGCAGATTAAACAGTTCACGCCCGGTGCTTTTCGGCCCGCTTGTTGCAAAAAAAGGCTCATTCAGCATGCTGTTGAGTAGTTGTGTGTGCACTATGCCGCCAGCCGCCCAAGCACCATTTTTATCGTAAGGTTGGTTTTTCTTATGCTGAATCCAAGCGTCCATTAAAACGTTGCCCGGGCCACAATCAAAACCGAGTGTATCTTGCCCTTTGGCAAGCAAGGTCACATTGCTGAAGCCACCAATATTTAAAACGGCACAGGGCTTTTGAGTTTGGTTGGCAAATAGGGTTTCGTGAAACGCAGGAACAAGTGGAGCGCCTTGCCCGCCAGCAGCTATATCTCGGCGGCGAAAGTCAGTCACAACGCAAATATCTGTCAGTTCTGCTAATAAGGCTGGACTGCCAATTTGTACGGTAAAACCTTGGCTGGGTTCGTGCCTGATGGTTTGCCCATGACTGCCAATAGCGCGTACCTGTTGAGGTTGTATACCAGTATGGTGCAATAAGGTTTTGATACCTTGTGCGGCAAGTTGAGCCCACTGGTTTTCAACCCATGCTGCGCGCTGTATTTCATTTGGACCGCTGCTACAAAGCGCAAGGATCTCTCTCTTCAGTTCCGCAGGCATTGCTATATAGTGACTCGCAACCAGACTTATTTCGGGATTGATATCGATGAGGCTGATATCAATCCCGTCTAAGCTGGTTCCAGACATGATGCCAATATAAAGCACTGATTTTACTCGTTAAGAGCGATTTGGCTGTCTTTCTTTGCATCAAGCTTGGCGAGCAATGTTTTACTGGTATTAGCAAAACGCTGCTTTTCAGATGCGTGTATAGGATCTGCAGTAGGTAACTTTTGACTCAATGGGTCAACATGTATGCCGTTCACTTGAAACTCATAATGTAAGTGAGGACCTGTTGATAGACCTGTAGTGCCAATGTAACCAATGGTTTGCCCTTGTTTAACGCTACCGCCTGCACGCACGCCTTTGGCAAAACCTTGCATATGCGCATATAAGGTTTGATAGCCCTGGCCATGCTTGATCACTACGGTATTGCCGTAGCCACCCTTGCGACCCGCTAAAGTGACGCGACCATCACCTGCTGCTTTAATGGGCGTACCGCGTGGCGCGGCATAGTCGACACCTTTATGTGCGCGAATTTTATTCAAGATGGGATGCTTACGGCCATTGGAAAAGCGTGAGCTGATGCGAGCAAAATCAACAGGGGTGCGGATAAACGCTTTGCGCAAGCTTGAGCCGTTAGCACTGTAATAGCTGCTGTTACCCTGTTTGTCTGTGTAACGGACGGCCGTATAGACTTTGCCGCGGTTGGTAAAGCGAGCGGTTAAGACTTTGCCTGTACCCACTGTTTTGTTATCAAGTGTTTTTTCTTCGTAGAGTAGTTCGAAGGTGTCACCTGTACGCAGGTCCTGAGCGAAGTCGATGTCATAACCAAAAATATTAGCCATATCATGGGCTATCGAGTAAGGCACACCAGCTTGATTTGTAGCGTTAAAGAAAGCGCCTGTAATAGTGCCTTTTGCGAATTTTTCTTTAATTTCTGTAGTGGCGAGCTCATTACGGAATTTGAATGTATTGCTATCGGCCTGCTTTTCTAGATAGATGGTTTCTAGGGCGCTGACTTGGCTGCTTAAGCTTTGTAATGTTTGGTCTTGGTCAAATTCAAAGTTGATTTGCTGGCCGGGCTTCAGGCTGACAAAGCGCTTTGCATCTTTGTTTTTGTCTAGTACTTGGTGCATCACTGTGCTGCTGATACCAGCTTTATTAAAAAGTACCGATAAGGTATCACCGCTAGCAACGGTCAAAGTTTTGTTGTATTCGAATGTATCTACATCTTCTTCTACGGCTACTTCTTGAGCGCTGTCTTCGACAGTATCGTGCGCTGTCTCAATCAGCTGCTCATCTAAAAAATCTGTGACTTGTTCGTTAGCCTGTTCTTCTAACTCAATAGTAATAAAAGTCTTTTTTGCTTCCACTTCACGCGAAGGGTAAATAATTAAAGACAGACACAACAAGGCAACGCCGCTTGCCGCAAACAGGTGGCGCTTTGGGTAGGCTTGCTGTGTTGGGGGGGTATTTTGTGTCATGGTCATTGGTGTCTGCTGTGAACGATTGGGTAAAATATAAGTAAAAGCCCCTTACTGCAAGCGAATAGAGGCAGTTACTTGCCTTGTATCAGCTTTGCTGTGGGGTTTTGTATGAATTAAG
>CANRHT010000067.1 GCA_947630465.1 uncultured Pseudomonadaceae bacterium | reverse complement strand
TCTAACGCATGCAGCAAACGCTGTTGACGAATGGCCAGTAAGCGTAAGGTGCTGTCGTTGACGGTCAATTCGCGCTCGCCGCGCCACTTACCTTTTAAGCGCTCGCCGTAATTACGAAAAGTCTGGGTTAAACCACCCACGGCGGCACCTACTACTGCGGCCATGCCTAAACTTAAACCACCAGTCATCAAGTCGATGCCCGCGCCGGTTGCAGCACCGGCGGCTATACCGCCACCGACTTTAACGCCCATTTGCTTCATGGTGGCGGGATTAAATAGATCATCACGCCAACGGCCTTCATCGAGCGGTAACGCATCGGCCAGCGCGTCGTCTTGGCGAAAGGCATAGAGTTTTAATAAGGCTTCCACGCAGCGCTGTTCACGTTGGCGAACATCCTGATGCAGCGTTTGGATGGCCTGCTCAAGCTGTTCTGGATGCACACTGCGCCGACAAGCGCTGACATCAATCAGCAGTTCTGCGATCAACTGTTGGCCTGCACTGCGGCGAATCTGGCGTTGCTTGTGGCTGTCATCGATCAGGCGCTGCAGGCGCGGGCGTTGGTTATCAAGAACTAAACTGAGGTTTTCATACAGGCGTTGTTCGCCGTCTTCTGGCGGCGCCACGGTATCAAAGCGCACCACCGCATGCAGTCCTAAACGCGCCAGTACGTCTCGCCAAGTGGCTTCGCGCTGTTCTGGGCTGTGGACAAAATTGAGCACGGGCAATAAGGGTTTGCCGCACATGGCTAAAATAGCCAGCTCATCACGGTATTTTGCCAGTACCGGTTCGCGCGCATCAATCACATAAAAGCCCGCATCAGATTGCAGCAGTTGGCGCAGCACTTTGGCTTCTTGTTCAAAGCGTTGGCGGGCTTCACTGCTCTCCAGAAAACGCTGCACTTGCTCAGGACCATCAAGGCGCTCAGTGGCGCGCGGTAGCTGTTCGATATAGTCATAGAGCGCGACGGCATCTTCAAAGCCGGGCGTATCGTAGAGCTCAACTAAGGCTTCACCATCGACGGATAAGCGCGCGCCCTCCACATGCTGAGTGGTGCTGGGGCGGTGCGAGACCTCACCGAAACCGACATCACGGGTGAGGGTGCGCAGCAGTGAGGTTTTCCCCACATTGGTATGCCCAACTACGGCAAGTTTTAATGCTGTGTTGTTACTCATGGGCATCCTCCAGCCAAGTCCAAGGTGCTGCACGGCTATAGCTGAGTTGTAACGCTTGCAGTTGTTCTTGCCAGTGTTCAAGGCGCTCGCTGCTGGTGTCAGTGGCCAGCAGCCACACTTGGGTTTGTGCTGCGGTGCGCGACAGTTCGGCAATTAAGTGTAAGGTGCCGCGATCGGCTGAACGCTGCGGGTTACAGGCAATCAGTAAGCGCGCGGGAGGATGGTTGCTGAGGTATTCGAGTACCGCGTGGCGTTGTTCACGGCTATCAATTACACCAAGATCGCTGACTGTGCTGGGCACAACTGGAGGCCAGTTGATGCTGTCATCTAACTCAATCGCCACTAAAACACTGGCCTGTCCTGCTGTGTGTGCACCACCGCTGGCGTTGGGCAAATGCTCAGGTGCTGCATCCACTACACCAAGGCGTTCGCTGCTGGGCTGCACGCGCTGAGTAAAGGGCTGCCAAATGGGATCATCGGCGTGCAACTGTAACGTTTGGAGGCCACGCCGCCAGCGCCATTCGCACCATAGACTGCACAGCAGACGCGGCACAATGCCGTAGATCAGTAGCATACCCAGCAGCCAGCTTGCCCAGATCTGCCGTGCCGCTTCATCATTGAGCGCTTGCAAGCCGCTGCGTTGAATCAGCTCGCTATCGGGCAGTGCAAAACCTAGCCAAGCCGCAGGTTGCCCCAAGTGAGTCACCAGCATGACAAAGGAGTCACTGGCCACAATGGTGGACTCCCAGACAAAGCCGTAACGTCGAGTAATCAGTAACGCCACTAATGTCAGTAACGCTGTGGATAACGTCACTAGCCACCAGCCGTGCAATGCGCGCCCTATGCCCCAACGTAAAATGCGCTGGCGTTGTAACAGCACCAGTAAAGCGGGTGCCAGCTGCGCAGCTTTGGCATCGCGCGCCAATGTGTTGCTCAGCCACAGCCAGACTTGACTCAGCGGTGAGTTGGTTGCTGTGGAGAAGAATAAACCCGCGCACCAAGCGATTAAGCTCAGCAGGTTAAGACCGATTAAGCTGGCCAGCGCCCAGAAAATATTAATCGCTGCAGGGGTGCCGCTTAAGGCTGTTTTCGCCAGCAGCACACCAGAAATCAGTGCACTGAACAGCAGCAGCCACACCGCGAGTTTTGCCCCTTGCAGCCAATGTTTTAAGGCGGTCACTAAGCCATCACGCTGGGCTAAAAAAAGTCCACGCACTTGTAAACGCTGTGCTAAAGAACCTTGACTGCTGCGCGCTGCACGGCAGGCTTCGCTGTCTTCTAGCAGGCCGGTGTGCTCTTCACGCAAGCGTACGGCTTCGCACAACCACAGCTGATGTAAAGGGGGGAGTGAGTCAGTCACAAGCATTCCATTGGGTCATGGTGATAGCACTATTGTGCCTGATAACCTGCTTTGATGAGCGCGCTAATGGCAGGTAATTCCTTTAAGATAGAGCGATCGTTAACAGTTATGTATGGGGCACATGGTTATGCAACAGTCTTTGCCAGTCAGTTTAATTGTCGCCGCGACACGCAATCAAGTGATTGGTCGTGATAATACAATGCCGTGGCACTTGCCTGAAGATTTACGTTACTTCAAGCAGCGCACCCTAGGTAAGCCCATCATTATGGGGCGTAAAACGTGGGAGTCATTGGGGCGACCTTTGCCTGGGCGTTTGAATATTGTTATCTCTCGCCAAGCTGATACGGCGCTGACAGGGGCTGAAATCTTTACTGATTTAGCGACGGCGATTGCGCGCGGACAAGAGTGGGCTCAGCAGCAAGGTGTGGATGAGGTGATGGTGATTGGTGGTGGGCAGCTGTATCAACAAGCTGTGGCGCTGGCGCAACGGGTGTATTTAACGCGGATTGATTTAGAGTTGGAAGGCGATACGTTTTTCCCCGTACTGGATGCTCAGCACTGGCAGCAAACCTCGGCGCAAGCACACCCAGCTCAAGGTGCAGAGCCGGGTTATACCTTTGAAGTGTGGCAGCGTCAGCCTGAATAACAGGGCCGGCTTATAGCCTAGCAAACCGCCTGATAGCCATCCGCATCTAACAGTTGCTGTAACTCATCAAGATTGCTGGGTTGTAAGCGGTAAAACCAGCTTTGATAGGGGTGTGTATTCACTCCTTCAGGCGCTTCCGTTAAACCTTCGTTGACCGCAATGACAGTTCCACTGATAGGCGCATGAATATCAGACGCGGCCTTCACCGATTCAACGACACCGATCGCTGCTCCAGCCGTGAGCGTGCTATTAAGTGCAGGCAGTTCGATAAAAACCACATCGCCGAGCGCTTCTT
Source organism: uncultured Pseudomonadaceae bacterium (assembly GCA_947630465.1). Taxonomy (GTDB): domain Bacteria; phylum Pseudomonadota; class Gammaproteobacteria; order Pseudomonadales; family Pseudomonadaceae; genus Denitrificimonas. Next base: position 6,515 of record CANRHT010000067.1, on the reverse strand, counting down.
GGGCGTGGTCGGTAATGCCTACGGTAACAGTGCCATCACTTTCGAGGTGTGCCCATTCGTGAGTACTGGCATAACGTAAATCAGCAGGGATAGTGCTCATATTTTTATGTCCTTAGCAGATGCAATGTAAATTATTGTAAATTTATGCGCTTCTCAACAGTTCATTAACTGGGCTGTGCTCGATACCCGCCCAACCAGCGTTTAACTTAAAACATAACTTCGTTTGTATAGACAAAGCGTGTGGCCTCGCAGATACAGGCTTAAACAAGAATCTTGCCGTGGCGTACAAAGCGCGGACTCACCACGCGCACCGGAAACCATTTGTGGCGGATTTCGACTTCACCGCGATCACCGGTATTGATAGGTACGCGCGCCAGAGCAATGGCTTTACCTAAGGTTGGGGAGAAGCTACCACTGGTAATCACGCCGGTGGTTTGCTGATCAATGCGTACCGGTTGACCCGCGCGCAACACGCCGCGTTCTTCCAATACTAAGCCCACCAGTTTCTCGTTCACACCTTGGTCGCGTTGCTGCTGCAGCGCTGCACGGCCAATAAAGTCACGTGACTGAGGTTCCCAGCACACCAGATCAGCCATATTAGCGATTAAAGGTGACACCTGTTCATTGGTATCAAAGCCATAGAGATTAAAACCTGCTTCAAGACGCAAGGTATCGCGTGCGCCAATCCCGATCGGGGCAATTCCCGCGCCGACTAATTCATTGATAAAATCAACTGCTTGGCTGGCGGGTAAGGTGATTTCAATTCCGTCTTCACCGGTATAACCGGTACTGGAAATAAACCAATCCCCTTCAACAGCGCCCTGATGATGTTGCAAGGTTTGAATCAATTGACTGCGTGCAGAGCTGACAATACTGGATAAACGCTCACGTGCCAGCGGCCCTTGAATAGAAAACAGGCATAAATCATTGCGCCATTGCACGTCACAATCAAATGCTTGTGAGTGCAGTTCCATCCACCGGTGTAAACGCTCACAGGTGATGGCATTGCTGACTAAGCGGTAGCCGTAGTCGGTGCGAAATACCATGACATCATCAATGATGCCGCCTTGCTCATTGAGTAAAATACTGTGCTGTGCGCTGCCGCTGGTGGTTAATAAAGCGACATCGTTACTGAGTATGTGTTGTAAAAATGCTTGGGCTTGACGGCCTTTAATATCAAAAATACTCATGTGGGAAATATCAAATACACCGCATTCATTGCGCACTTGATGATGCTCTTCCACTTGTGAGCCGTAATGCAACGGCATCTCCCAGCCATTAAAATCAACCATTTTTGCACCGAGGGCCAGGTGCATATCATACAAAGGTGTACGCAATCCCATGGGATCTCCTAACCGGCCAAACGCTGTGTTTGTACCTGTGGGTAATTCAATCGCTACAGTGTAACGGTGTTGCTGCAGCGCTGCATCGAGATATAAGTATAGCCTGTGTTTTAAACGCTGTATTAATGCCCCGGGCGATAGGCGGAGCGGCGAATTAATAGGATCACCGGCAACAAACCCACCAGCACTAAAGTCAGTGCGGGTAAGGAGGCACGCGCCCATTCGCCTTCACTGGTCATCTCGAAAATTCGCACGGCTAACGTATCCCAACCAAAGGGACGCATCAGCAAAGTTGCCGGCATTTCTTTAAGCACATCAACAAAGACTAAGAGTGCGGCCGATAAGCTACCGGGCAGCAATAAAGGTAAATATACACGTCGAAATAACGCCACACCACTGACGCCTAAACTGCGCGAGGCTTCGGGTAAGGAGGGTTTTATGCGTGCTAATGCGCCTTCCAACGGACCATAGGCCACCGCCATAAAACGAATCACATAAGTGAGCAGCAGCGCACTGAGGCTGCCGAGTAAAATGGGTCGTCCAGCGCCGCCAAGCCAAGTAGAAACCGGAATCACCGCATGTTCATCGAGGTAACTAAACGCCAGCATAATCGCCACCGCCAGCACTGAGCCGGGTAGGGCGTAACCTAAGTTGGCAAAGCTGACCAGCGCTTGCATGCGGCGTGTGCCGGTCATGCGCTTGGAGAATGCGAGTAATAAGGCCGCGGCCACGGTCAGTGCTGCGGCCATCAAGCCTAAATACAAGGTGTGGGTAATCAGAGCGGTGTAGCGCTCATCTAAATCAAAGCGTCCGCGCTGCCAGAACCAGGCCAGCAGTTGTAAAACCGGGATGACAAAGGCGCACAGAAATACTAAACCGCACCAACTGGACGCCAGTACGGCCTTCCAGCCGCGCAAAACATACAACGCTTTACCGCGTGGTCGTTCGTTGCTTGGGCGAATCGCACCACGGGCACGGTGTTCGGAAAACAACAACACCGCAACAAATAACAACAGCAAACTGGCCAATTGCGTGGCGCTGGATAAACTAAAAAAGCCGTACCAAGTTTTATAAATAGCGGTAGTAAAGGTATCAAAGTTAAACACCGATACGGCGCCAAAATCAGCCAGAGATTCCATCAAGGCTAAAGCGATACCCGCGCCAATCGCTGGGCGGGCCACAGGTAAGGCGACACGCCAAAAGGCTTGCCAAGGGCTCAGGCCTAAGACGCGTGCGGCCTCCATAAAACCTTTACCTTGAGCTAAAAAAGCAGTGCGTGCCAGCAGGTAAACATAAGGGTAAAACACCAAGGTGAATACCGTGATCACCCCGCCGGTGGAGCGTACTCGAGGAAAGGTGATACCGCTGCCAAACCATTCACGCATCAGGCTTTGCACTGGCCCTGAGAAATCCAGTAAACCGACAAAGACAAAGGCTAAAACATAGGCAGGAATGGCAAAGGGCAGCATCAATGCCCAGTCCAGCCAGCGCCGTCCGGGAAACTCACACAGGCTGGTAAGCCACGCAAGACTGACGCCCAACAAGGTCACGCCCACGCCCACCCCAGCAATTAAAATCGCCGTATTGGAGATCAAGCGCGTCATTTGCGTATCCCATAAATGACTCCAGATTTGCGTATCCACCGAATGCCAACTCAGCAACAACACGCTGATCGGCAAGCAGACTAGGGCAGCAAAAAATAAAGCGATGGGGTACCAGCGACGTTGTGCAGGGAGAGCCACAAAAACCTCGTTTCATCAGTCAGGTGTTAAACAATGCTGTGCAGTATAACCCGATGCGGCCACTGTGCTGCTCGATAGTTTTACCGCGGGCTGTTGAGCAAGGTGGTCATGTGCTCAGCGCTGATGGGTTTGCTGAGTAAATAGCCTTGGGCAAATTCGCAGCGTTTATCCTGCACAAACGCCAGTTGTGAGTCGAGTTCCACACCTTCAGCAATCACTTTTAGATTTAAGCTGTGGCCTAAGCTGATAATGGCATGGCCAATATCTTTGCTTAAAGTATCGTTGGGCGAGTGATTGATTAAGCTTTTGTCGATTTTAATAATATCCAGCGGAAAGCGTTTCAAATAACCTAAGGACGCGTGATCCATGCCAAAGTTATCCAGTGCAATTTGCACACCCATTTGGCTCAGTTCGCGCAGATTGGCTAAGGATTGTGAGCAGTCAGGCTTTAAGTTCTGTTCGGCGATTTCAATAATCAGCGCGTGCGCACTTAAGCCGCTGGCGTGCAGGGCATTTTTAACTAAAGCCACTAATTGAGCGTTGCGCAGCTGCTTGTAGGACAGGTTCACCGAGCAGTGCAAGTGCGGAGCAGTGCGTTGCCATGCGCGTACTTGAGTGCAGGCTGAGTTTAATACCCAAGCGCCCACCGCAAGAATTTCATCCGAGTCTTCGAGCAAATCAAGGAAGCTTTGCGGTGTATAGCGTTGCCCTTCGTGATACCAGCGTAAGAGGGCTTCCACCGCAAAAATGCTATTGGCATCCTGCTTAAAATTATCTTTGAGCGCATAAATAGGCTGGTAAAGCAGTTCAAATTCTTGATTGGCTAAACCACTGATAATTGCTGCTTGCCTTGTACGCAGTGCTTGCGCTGCGGCTTGCATGTCCTCAGTGTAGTGAGCAAATTGCGCTTTACCGGCCATTTTAGCCTGATAGAGGGCTAGGTCAGCTGCTTGCAAGAGTTCGCTGGCGGGTGTGCCATGGGGCAGTACAGTGATACCAATACTGGCACTGACGGACAGCAGGTGGCCATTAATCCGCAGCGCGGCTGACAAGCTATCGAGCATACGCTGCGCCACGCGTTGGGCATCATCGAGGCAAGCGAGGTCGTCGAGTAACACCACAAACTCATCACCGCCAAAGCGCGCGATATGGTCACCGGGGCGTAAGCATTGTTGTAGACGCTTGGCGATTTCAATCAGTAAGAAATCGCCGGATTTATGCCCGTAATTGTCATTCACATGCTTGAAGTTATCTAAGTCGATAAATAACAGTGCTGTTTCCCGCGTGCCAGCTTGCTGCGTGCGCTGCATGGAATCTTGCAGCAGGCGATCCAGTTGGCGGCGATTGGCTAAGCCTGTGAGCGGATCATGAAAAGCGGCATAGGCCATTTGTTGTTCATAGTCTTTACGCTCACTGATATCCGCTTGCGAGCCCGACAACACTTGCTTGCCTTGCGCGGTTGTATTGGCAAAACCACGTAATAGCACCCAAATATAGCTGCCGTCTTTACTGCGAATGCGGTGCTCACAGTCTAAAAATTTCGTTTTACCGCTGAGGTGCTTAGCAATGGCTTTGCGTACGCCATGCAGGTCTTCTGGGTGTACACGGTTGAGCCAACTGCTGCTGGTGTGAGCGCCAAACTCGGCCGCGCTTAGGTCAAGCATCGCCAACCAGCGTTCGGACAAGTGCAATATATCCTGCTCAATATCCCACTCCCACAGCCCATCATTGGCACCGCGTAAGGTGCGTTCAAAACGGGCTTGGTTGTCTTTAAGTTGCTGATTTTGTGCCCAGCAATAGCCATCCAAGGCCAGCGACATATCTAAAAATGTAGCTTTAATCAGGCTGGATAACTGCTCTGCCTGTGTGGTGTCACTGCACAGACTTTTCACTGCCGTATCTAAATACAAGCGCTGCTCAGCTAAATACCAGTGCGGAGTTAAATCGGCATCATGATAGTTGAGACCTGTTTGGAGACGGTCACGCACATAGTCACTGTCATGCAGGCCTTGCCATAGTTTTGTAGCTTGATCAGGTGTGGATACCAACTGAATCTTGGCGTTGTTGATGCGACTGAGTTGCGCAGCAATATCTGGGAATTGTGCGAAGTATTGCTCGGCGTGTTCGCTAAAGTTGAGCAGGTTGGGGCTGAGGTTTTTGCTGGATTCAGTGAGGCGCTGCTGGTCAGTTGTCTGCCAGTCAAACAGTGCTTCACGCGCGCTGAGTGCTTGATCATTTAAGCTAAGCGTACTGAGCAGTGCGTTGAGTTTTTCCTCAGAAAACATAATGAACCTATACCGCGATGACGAGCCTGCAGATGAGCGAGTAGTGAATAGACTGCACTTTATAAACTAAGTTTAATAAGGCCGTCATGGGTGCTGTTTTAACTGAATGCTAGCTTTAAGCCATCATCATAGAGCAACTGTAACTCAAGTTGCTACCGCTGAAGGAATAAATCGTTCTGCCGTCTGATGAACAGCCTCAAATGAGCAGGCAAGAGCTTGCTGTGCACAACATCTTGCCTGCCGCTCCAGCGCTGTTAAAGTGCACTCAGACAGGCTGAAAACTGTGCTGCTAGGTTGGTTAATAACTGCTCATAAGCCACTGCAGTAACAGGGATCTGCGCACCTAAAGCATCCAATTCAGCCAAGGTCACTGGTAAACCGGCCGCTAAGGTGTGCGCTAGACGCGGCTGCAGTGGCGGTTCGCTAAACACACAACTGGGGCCGGCGTGCTGTAAACGTTGGCGCATATTGCTCACATGTTTAGCACCGGGTTGCAGTTCACCTGATAAAGCAAAAACGCCAGCATGCTGTAAACCATAAGCCTGCTCAAAATAATTAAACGCCTCATGGAAGACAAAAAAGGATTTGCCTTGTACGGGTTTTAGCGTGGCCTGTAACTGCTGATCGAGCTCAGCCAAGCGCTGCTCAAAGGCTTGCAAATTAGCGGCATACTGCTCGGCGTTGTCTGGATCAAGCTGGCTTAAATCAGCGCTCATGCGCTGGGCAATCACCTTGGCATTGTGCGGCAGCAGCCATAAATGCGCATCGACTGTACCGGGCTGATGGTTATGATCATGTTCAACCAGTTCGTCAGCATGGCCGTGCTCGTGCTCGTGCTCGTCTTGATCTTCGGCATGCGCCTGTGTTTCTCCGAAATACTGCAGTTGTAACTCAGGCAATGTTTGCACAGCGACACTGAGTTGGCTGCGCTGTGTTAACAGGCGCGGTAAGAAGTTCTCCAGGTCTGGGCCGATCCAGTAAAACAAATCCGCTTGATCTAAGCGCTTGGCATCTGAGGGGCGCAGCACAAAATAATGTGGCGAAGCGCCCGGCGGTAGCAGCACTTGCGGCTCACCTTGGCCGTCTTGAATGGCCGCAGCGATCAGCTGTAAGGGCTTAATACTGGTTAAAATTTGCACCTGCGC
>CANRHT010000066.1 GCA_947630465.1 uncultured Pseudomonadaceae bacterium | reverse complement strand
CATAAATGCCTCAACCGCTCAACGCTTTAGAAAGCTTTTCGTCAAAAGAAGTGATGTTGCAGAAGTCATCTGCACCAGTATATAACCAGAGAACACAGCGAGCACGTTCAATGGTTTCACCCCCAAAAACAGCACTGCAAAAAACACTGCTGTAAGAATTAATTTACCCATTTCACCAGCCCAAAATGACTGGACTATCGCTCCGATCGAGCGCGCTCCAAAATACTGGAACGCTTTATACGTAAAATATACGTTCGGTATAAGCGCGGTCAGACCACCCAGCCAAGCTGAATATGCTGCCGTCCATCCTTGAAATAACCAAAATAACAACCCGATCAGTACCGCAACCACAGTTTGTAACACGATAACGCGAAACATGGGCTGTCGATGAAAAGCAACTTTATTTCGATATGCCACTGTGTTTGCCTGATTCCTTTGCTATTTTTCTGTTTAAAATGAATAGCAACAAAATTGCGCGCAGAGTATAGGTTGCTAACGCCGTTCATTCAACTGTCATATCAGCTTTTTGCGACTATCCGCTATAAATACTTAGCGTATATGCGCTAAAACACCTTGCAACTCTTCCAGCGTGCCATAACTAATGACCAACTGACCCTTACCTTTTTGACCCTGTTTAATTTGTACTTGAGTACCTAAACGCTCAGCCAACTTTAACTCTAAGCGTTTAACGTCAGGATCAGGTGCCGTTTTTTCTTTTGCTGGCTTATCGTCCTGCATGTTACGAACTAAAGCTTCGGTTTGCCTCACTGTTAATGCTTTTGCGACAACCTGTCGCGCCGCCTCAACTTGTTTCTCGGCAGGTAACCCTAATACCGCACGGGCATGGCCCATTTCCAGATCACCATGCGCCAGCAGGGTTTTCACTTCATCGGGTAAACCGATTAAGCGTAATAAGTTTGCAACACTGGCGCGCGACTTACCCACCGCATTAGCGACTTCTTGCTGAGTTAATTCAAATTCTTTCTGTAGTCGTTGCAAAGCAATGGCTTCTTCAACGGGGTTTAAGTCTTCACGTTGAATATTTTCAATCAGCGCCATGGCAATTGCTGCTTCGTCATTCACATCACGAACCAGCGTCGGAATAGTGGCTAAGCCGGCAAGCTTAGCCGCACGCCAGCGGCGCTCACCGGCAATAATTTCATAGGTATTTTTTGCGACTAAACGCACTACGATCGGCTGCATCACACCTTGGGCTTTAATCGACTGCGCCAGCTCTTCAAGGCTGGCCTGATCCATATCACCACGCGGTTGATACTTACCGCGCTGGATGCACTCAACGCTTAGATGCTGCAACTCGCTCGGCGCTTGCTCAACAGCCGGCTCATTTTGAGTATTGGCCGTTGCTCCGCTCAATAATGCGTCAAGTCCTCGTCCGAGGCCGCGTTTTTTAACCGCCATAGTGATTCCTTATGTGCGTGTTGCCGCACGCTGATTGGCGCGTTGGCGTCGAGATAATTCACCGGCAAGTGCTAAGTAGGCTTGCGCGCCACGTGATTGCTTGTCATAGGCTAAAACAGGTAGTCCATGACTGGGTGCCTCGGCTAAACGCACATTACGTGGAATAACCGTGTCATACAGCTTATCGCCAAAGTGATCTTTGAGCTGCTGCGAGACATCATTGGTTAAACTTAAACGCGGATCATACATGGTTCGCAAAATACCTTCTATTTGCAGCTGAGGATTAAGCTGCGCGGCAATGCGTTCAATGCTACCGATTAAGTCAGTTAAGCCTTCCAGCGCAAAATACTCACACTGCATTGGAATAATCACCGCATCGGCCGCGACCAAGGCGTTAATGGTCAACATACTCAAAGCGGGCGGGCAATCGATCAAAATATAATCATAATTACCACGCACCGGCGCTAAGGCATCCAATAAGCGCCGCTCTTTGTTGGGTAAATCCAGCAACACCACTTCAGCGGCGGTTAAATCTCGGTTGGAGGGCAATAGTTGATATCCACCATGCTCAGAAAACTGCATCACATCAATTAAGTTCGCTTGCCCAGTTAACACATCCAAAACAGAGTGCTGCAAGCTGTGCTTATCAACCCCACTGCCCATGGTGGCATTACCTTGAGGATCAAGATCAATCAACAGCACATGACGACGCGTCGCGACTAAGGAGGCGGCCAAGTTGATACAGGTGGTCGTTTTACCGACACCGCCTTTTTGGTTGGCAATTGCCACAACCTTGCCCATGTTATCTCCTCAGTTTACTGTTGTTGCAAAATCAATAAGTGGCGCTGCCCTTGGCAACCCGGCACTTTCAGAATTTGGCAGCTTTCAAGACGAAAATCTTCCGGCAATGCTTGCAACTCATCATCAGGATGCACTCCTTTCATGGCCAGCCAGTGCGTATGCTGATCACCAAGGTGCCGCGTCCAACTGGTAAAATCGGCTAATGAACTGAATGCTCGCGAAATAATGCCAGAAAATGCTTGCAGCGGTGTATAGGCTTCCACCCGGCTGTGGATAACTTCAAGATTATCCAGTTTTAACTCCAATTTAACTTGAGTTAAAAAACGCGTTTTCTTACCGTTGGAGTCCAACAGAGTGAAGTTGCGCTGCGGAAACATAATAGCCAAAGGCACGCCGGGCATACCGCCGCCACTGCCCACATCCAACCAGTGATCACCGTATTTTTGCACCGACTCAACCACGCTTAAGCTATCGAGCAGGTGGCGTGACACCATTTCATCTGGGTTACGTACGGCGGTTAAGTTATAAGCCTTGTTCCACTTAATCAATAAACCCAAATACTGCAATAACTGCTGCTGTTGCTGCTCACTCAAAATAACATTGAGTTGCTGCGCGCCTTGAATTAATTCCTGCGCATGTTGTGCGGTCACACTCATGAATCAGGTTGCTCCAAAATCTGTGTGGCTTTGCGTTTTTTCAAATGCACCATCAATAACGAGACCGCTGCCTGTGTCACCCCAGGAATACGTGATGCCTGCCCTAAGGTTTCTGGACGACTGGCAATTAATTTCTGTTGAATTTCTTTGGATAAACCGGAAATGGCTGTGTAATCAATATCAGCTGGCAGCTTTACCGCTTCACTGGCACGCATTTTGGCAATATCGTCCAGTTGGCGATCAAGGTAGCCGGCGTATTTGGTTTTAATTTCTAACTGCTCAGCAATTTGCTCATCGCTGATACCACCACCGGTTACTGCGATCAAATCCAGATAATTGATCTCAGGACGGGCTAATAAGTTCAGCAAATTATATTCATGAGTCAACGGCGTATTAAATTTCGCCATCACGGCTTCACCAGCGGGCGTACCAGGACGCACCCAAGTGTCTTTTAAACGCTGCTCTTCTTGGGCAATGGCTTCGCGCTTGGCTTCAAAAACTGACCAGCGATGGTCATCCACTAAACCAATTTCACGGCCTTTTTCAGTGAGACGCATATCCGCGTTATCTTCACGCAAAATCAACCGGTATTCAGCCCGTGAAGTGAACATACGGTAGGGTTCTTGCGCGCCTAACGTAATTAAATCGTCAATTAACACGCCTAAGTAAGCTTCATCACGACCGGGGTGCCAGCTGTCTTTGCCTTGCGAGCGCAATGCTGCGTTACTGCCGGCTAATAATCCTTGAATCCCCGCTTCTTCATAACCGGTAGTACCGTTGATTTGTCCGGCAAAAAACAAACCGTGAATCACTTTAGTTTCCAAGCTGTATTTTAAATCGCGTGGATCAAAGTAATCGTACTCAATGGCGTAACCCGGACGAATAATATGTGCATTTTCCATACCGCGAATCGAATGCACCAGATCCAACTGCACATCGAAAGGTAGTGAGGTGGAAATACCATTGGGATAGAGCTCATGGGTTTTTAGACCTTCAGGCTCTAAGAAAATCTGATGGCTGTCTTTATCAGCAAAACGATGAATTTTATCTTCAATCGATGGGCAGTAACGTGGACCAATCCCCTCAATGACACCCGCATACATGGGTGAGCGATCAAGGTTTTTAGCAATAATCTCATGGGTTTTGCTGTTGGTATGGGTAATCCAGCAACTCACTTGCTCAGGATGCTGTGCGCGATTACCTAAAAATGACATCACCGGTAACGGTGTATCGCCGGGCTGCTCGGTCATCACAGAAAAATCTACAGAGCGTGCATCAATCCGTGGTGGCGTTCCGGTTTTTAAACGATCAATGCGTAAAGGTAATTCACGCATACGTTGTGCTAAAGCATTGGCTGGTGGATCGCCCGCACGACCGCCGGAATAATTCTGCATGCCGATATGGATTAATCCACCCAGGAACGTACCTGTGGTCAATACCACGTTATCAGCATGAAAACGTAAGCCCATCTGCGTTACAGCACCGCGTACGCAATCGTTTTCCACAATTAAATCTTCAACCGCTTGTTGGAAAATCCACAAATTGGGTTGGTGCTCTAAGATTTCACGAATCGCTGCTTTGTAAAGAACGCGGTCAGCTTGAGCGCGGGTGGCGCGTACAGCGGGTCCTTTACGGCTGTTCAGAATTCTAAACTGAATTCCACTGAGGTCGGCGGCGGTTGCCATTGATCCACCCAGTGCATCAATTTCTCGCACTAAATGACTTTTGCCAATACCGCCAATGGCTGGATTGCAGCTCATCTGCCCGAGGGTTTCGATGTTGTGTGTCAGTAATAAGGTTTTTACACCCATGCGTGCCGATGCCAATGCAGCTTCAGTACCCGCGTGGCCACCACCAATCACTATCACATCAAAACGGGAAGGATAATCCACCATACACCTCAGGATTTATTGAAAAACAAATGAACTCAGCACAATTGTTGCTATGCCTAAACGCAGGGCTGTTATTTACAGCGTTAGTCGCCTGCTGCAGAGCAAGTTCGATGAGCGCAATAGTATAGATTTTTGCGCAACTTTGCAGAAGCTTTCATCACGAGGCTTTTGCTCTGGACTGCTACGCAAGGTAAACAGATATAAATTAAGTATAAATATATAAAGCTTATTATTGTTGCTATTACTACTGAGCCGTATTTTTGTGGATATCTATATAAATCTATTTAAAATCAATAGCTTAAAAGATTTTAAACTGTGTTGAAAACCACCTATAGGCGGTTTGGATAAGCGCATTAAGCTTGTGCATAAAGCATCGAGTTATCCACAGGGTGAGTTACCCACAGATTTAACCACGGCTTATCAACCCAGCTCAGCAGGGGTTCTCCACAGAGCTTAGGGGCGAAATATATCTATAAAAATGCTGAATGAGCCTGTTAAGCAGGTGCTTTAATTTAAATAAACGCGGATAAGCGCCGTATTGCAGTCGCTGCAGCGGCTAAAAAATAGTTTAGAGGGGTGCTGAAACACGAGGAAAGGATGATCTGTCGGTGTTTGTACTGGAGTTTGTGCTGCTATAAAAGGCTGAAATAGCTTAAGGCAGCGTGCCTACATGGGGAATATAGGCACGCGAGGGGAATGGCTGATTAACGGCGATGAATAATAGTCCCGCGATCACCTACGGCATACACCACACCGCTTTGAGTGGCGCACACCGCTCGTAAGCCGGCATCGGTACCACTTTCTTCGGTGAGCCACTGATCGCCAGCTAAGCGCATCACACTGCCGCTGGTGCCGACAATAAAGACTCCAGCCTGTTCTGAGCCGGAAATACCTAATAAGTCAGCCCGCAGACGCGTGGCCATGGGCTGCCAGCGTTGGCCATTAAAATGTGCCAAGGTGCCAGATAAGCCTACGGCGTAGATATTACTCAGGCTATCGCCCCAGATACCGTAGAGGAAGTTTTCACTGCCGATGTTGAAATCGGTCCATTCGCTGCCGTTATAGCGCAGTACGAGACCAAAATCCCCCGGCGCTAACATGCGCTGCTCATCCCAAGCCCACAGACTATAGAGCGCCGACTTGGTGCCACTGGGCATGCGCTGCCAACGTAAACCATCGAAGTGTAAGATTAAGCCTTCATCGCCTACGGCAAAAATCGAATTAGGCCCACTACCCCACATACCTAGAATGGTGATATCCAAATGCAGGTCATAATGCAGCGACCATTGTTCACCATCAAAACGATAAATTCGACCTAACTGCCCAGCAGCAAACAAACCACTGCCGCTATCCCAGATACAGTGCACCGCTAAATCACTGGGCGCCGGTAACTGCTGCCACGTATCACCGTTTAAGCGCAGTACCGTACCTGCTTCACCACAGGCGTAACAGCTGCCATCAGGGCCTGCGGTAATATCCCAGAGTTGTTTTTTGCTCGGTGATACCATGGTTTCCCAAGGGCTAACGGCTGCGACTTGTGCAGCTGGCGCCAGCGCTTGCGTGAAGTCATCGGCTGCAGTCATCACTGTGCCGTAATCACCCACCACTAAAGCTTCACCTGTGGATAACACGATGATATCCATCAGGTCATGGCGACAATTGCTTTCCAGTTTATCGATACGCCAGTTATTTAAGTAATACAGGTGGCCCTGATCACCGACAATCAACACGCCTTCTTTATAGCTTTTTAGCGCACGCAAGCGCGGCATATCTTGATTAAAGTCTAAGGCTTTAAATGCACCATCTTTATAGAGCACCAGTTCGCCACGAAAGCCGCCTTTATCCACAAAGTAACGGCCGCCACCCAATAATAAGCTGCCATCATCCAGCATCAAGAGCGCGTGAAAACCGGAGCTTAGCGGACATTCTAAACTTATCCACAGGCCGTCTTGGTTACGCATTAACACCGTGCCTTCAGCGCCAGCGGCATAGACTCTATTGTCTGGCGCACAGAGCACAGCGCGCAGATTAATGTCTGTGCTGCTGGCTTCGCGCTGCCAGTGTTGGCCGTCAAAGTGCAGAATAAGACCATCATCACCCACTGCCCAAGCTTGACCTTGAGCGTTACCATCAATAGCAAACAGGGGTGTGTTTTCTTCACAGGCGGCAAAACGTTCGGTGCGTTGATCAATAACTCCGCCGCGTAAACTGCTCCATTGCACACCATCATAATGTAACAGCGTACCCATCCAGCCGACGGCGAAAATATTGTCTTCCGTCAGACCCCAAATGCCATGCAAAGGTAATTGCGCTGGCACCTCCATCGGTTGCCAAAGTCGACCATTACTATCGGTTTCGCCGTTATAGCGCAGCACCATGCCTTCATCACCGACCACCATTAAGGTGTTGTTGATGACCAAGCCTGACCATAAAACATCACCGTCAGTCGCATTCACCTCAGGCACTCGATGCCAAGGCGCACGATTGGGTGCCGTGTGATCGCTGCTTAACAGTGTGCTAAAGAAACGACGACGCTGAGGTGATGGTGTTTCGCTCATGGCAACATACTCAAGTAAGGGAAATAAAATGGCTCAGGGCAGGTACAGCAATGCTTACTCTTTTATGGCGCTAAAGGGCTTGAGCGACCGAGCAACTCTTGTAATTGCTGGCGCAAAGCATCTTGCTGATCGGCGGGTACCTGACTGAGAGCCTGCTCAATCTCTGTTTGGGGTAACTGCACTTGGGTGAGATCGTGCAAAGACTGTGCTGCAGCTTCGGCGAATACTGCCTGAGTGTGTTTAATACAGGCGTGCACCATAGGCGCAAAAGCCTGAGCTTCAGGACTGCTTGTATCAGCCACAATCACCGGAACACCTTGATCAGAGGCTGTGGATAACTTAAGTGATAAGGGGATTTGTGCAACCGACTCAACACCCGCATCAGCCAAGGCTTGCGCTAAGTGTGCACGGGGGAAAACATGGAATTGTTCAGCACAGTTTGGACAAGTCACTCCCGCCATATTTTCGACGACACCAATTAACGGCAAACTGCGTTCTTGGCAAAAGCGCACAGCTTTGATGCTGTCCATTAATGCCACTTCTTGCGGTGTTGTAGCCAATAGCGCCGCCACATCATGGCCTTCGAGCATATCGGCTAAAGTGATCAATTCATTACCGGTACCCGGTGGCATATCTATCACCAGATAATCCAGCGGGCCCCAATCAAATGAGCCAATCAAATGGTGCATAAAGTCATGCTTATAGGCATCGCGCCACACGATCGGGGTATCGTCACGCTCCATCATAAAAGCTAACGAGCCCACTAAAACTGGGTGTCTAAGCGCAGCGTGAGTAAAAGCTTTCGCTGGTAAACCTTGTTTACTTAAGCGTATTTGTTCACCAACAAAGCCAAAGAAACGACTTTGGTTGGGGCCGTGAATATCTGCATCGGCGACGCCCACACGGTAACCTTCAGCGGCTAAACCCGCGGCGAGGTTGGCGGAGATGGTACTTTTACCCACTCCACCTTTATTGGCCATGACCATAATGATCTGGCCAATATCAGCGAGGCGCGATTCAATTAAGCGTTTTTCGTGCTTACCTTTCTCCAGCGTACAGTGATCATCTTCTGGGCAGAATTGGCAGGCATGTCCTCGTCCACAATCTTCTGGCACTAAGGCCAAAGGGTCACGTGCGGGAAAATGGGAAACTGACATGTCGTATCCTTATTTCTTTGAGTGAGCGTCGAGACTGGTGTCTAACATAATCCAAGTATGGGTTACACGCTTATTACCATCGCGTTCTTTATCCTGACCTTGCCAGACTGCAAAGGCCATAGGTACGGCTTTGCGATCAAAATTAACATCGTATTTATCACTGGCTTTAAACGCGCGTGACATCACCACATGCCACTCATTGTCTTGAGCTATGCGTTGTTTATGATAAGCACTCGTGCCGCTCACCGTTTGCTGCTCTAAAGTTGTGGTGCTACCAAAACCACCGGCGGCTAAGTTTTCAACCTGCCCTAAGCCTGCACGCCAATACCAAATATTGACGGGTTTTTCCTCGCCGGAGCCCATCATGTACGAAGTGTCATCACCTTTGAGGGCATACTGCACAGCAATACCATCAGCAAAATCATCTACCGTGGTGGCGGTATCTTCAGTGGCATCTTTCCAGCGCATGCGCATATACAAGCGCTCACTGGTACGGGCCACCTGAAAGTAAATATGCTTAGTGCGTGTTGCACCTTCATCAAAGCGTAAATTAACCGATTGATGCACCGGTGGCGCCGCATACAGTTGGCTGCGGTAGGTCGGCAGTCGATCCCAAATCAGATCGTCAGGGTCGTTTTGTGTGCGTAAGTAAATATTATCTGGAATACGTGAAATCTTAACCGTATCACCCGGCTTAATCTCGGCAATATTGGGGTTAATCTCGTCATGTTCAGCCCACGCACCGAGGCTCAAGAGCGCCAGTGTCAGGGTTAAGGAGCCTGTAAAAAAATAACGCACGTTCATGGCGTGTTCCTCATCGGATAATGGCGTGTTTCAGTCCCACATGGACTGGCCGGCTGAGTTTGATGAAGCAATTAAGCTTGTTTCTTTTGCGTAAGCACCGACCAGCGCCTCTAAGGCCAACTGTTGCTTAGTAGCCCAGGCAGGTAAAGCTTTGAGCAAATACTCAAGATTTGCATCTAAGCCCAAATGGTGCTCTTTTGCGTAAGCAGCGCACATCGCATGCACTAAAGGCTGTAAGTAACGCATGATAAAATCACGTTGGGCACGACGATACGGCGCGGCATCTTTACCCAACTCAAGGGCTTGGCGCTCTAAGTAACACAGCAGAGCGCAAAACTCTAACATAGCAACGAGATGATCCGGCTCATCTTGGTGGCCTTCATCTTCTACCGCCGCTTTTAAGCCAAAATGACTGTAAAAAGCTTGTACGTTAAGTAAAAAGGCTCCCGGTGTTTGCCCACCGATCAACTCTGCATAAGCACTGGCGACCAAAGGTACCCGCGGCTTGCCGCGTTTACCGTGGATAAAGGTCGCCATATAGCCCACTTCTAAATCTTGCAGGCTGGCGCTGACTGGCAGCACAGGCCAAGACTCAGCACTGAGCGTTTGCCACGCCTCACTGAATGCCGCTTGTAACCGGCCTTCTTGCAACGCTGCTAGGGTTTCTTCGAGCGGATAGCCAAAAGCAACCGCGGCTAAACGGTAAATAGTTTCCCGTGCTTGCGCAGCTTCAAGTTCACTCTGGCCATTTAGCGACTGTGTGGATTGGCTCATAGCATCACCTCAGCCTTAGCTTAGTTTGAACATTTCAGAGTGTTTAAAACCGATCAAAGTATCCATCAGTTCGCTGTCTTTACCATCGGCTTTATCCTGACGGGCTTGCGCTAACGT
>CANRHT010000065.1 GCA_947630465.1 uncultured Pseudomonadaceae bacterium | reverse complement strand
AGGTAGCTGATGTGCATATCGTCCACAAGCAAAAGGCCTCAAATAGCTAAAATAAATTCACGGACTAATTTGCTGCCGAAGTAGGCCAGCATTAATAAAAAGAATCCGGCGATGGTCCAGCGAATAGCTTTGTGGCCACGCCAGCCAAGCTGATGACGACCCCATAAAAGGACAGCAAAGACTGACCAGGCGATGCAGGACAATAAAGTTTTGTGGACTAAGTGTTGAGCAAATAAATTGTCAAGAAATAGCCAGCCACTGATTAAGGATAACGACAGCAGTAACCAGCCGGCCCATAAAAAGCTAAACAGCAGGCTTTCCATGCTCTGTAGAGGAGGGAAGTGTTTGATCAGTGTGGATACTGGGCGCTTGCGTAATTGCTGGTCTTGAATCAGTAAGATCAGCGATTGGAACACCGCGATGGTAATCATGCCGTAAGCAAGGATGGAAAATACGATGTGCGCTAAAATCCCCGGCGCTTCATTGACGTATTGCACGCTGCCTTGTGGTAAAAATTGAGCGGATAAAACCGTAAGCACACCAAGGCTTAGCAGCGGCAGCAGCAAAATATGGACTGAAATACGGATTAGGCACAGTAAAACCACAGCAATAATAGAGAAAGTGATTAAGCTGGCAGCGTTAAATAAACTGAGCACCAAACCTTGCTCACTTAATAGTAGGGCAAATAAGTGCACGCCATGGGCAGCTAAGCCGGCGAAGGTCAGGCTGGACACCAGCGTTTTATTGGCGGGCACGCGCCGCAACAAGGAGCTGGATAAGTAGACGCAGGTGATGCCGTAAAAAAACGCAGCCAGTAAACTAAAAAGCAGAGTGGACATAAGACCTTTTACATTAATATTAATGAATTGAGTTTGGCATATATTACATCAGCGTAGAAACAATATTTAGTGTGTGGTGCACAGTTGCGTGATGAATGCTGCTTTTATACAGCTGAGCTGTCCAACAATCGGCAAAAAGACAATATCCTTTGACAGTCGCTCAGTCTATCCATAGAATACCGCGCCTATGATATATGGACCGATTCCTCCTCACGTTGATCCGCGAAAACTTGCAGATCGCAGCATTTCCTTAGCTGGAGAGCTGCAGCTGTCTGAATTTTCTAGGGCCTGCGAATTACTTACAAGCGATGCTGGCGTTGTCCATGCAGAGCTTGTGTTTAGTCGCGACGAGCAACAAGTTGCAGTGATGCAGCTTAAGCTTGAATCGGAGGTTAGGATGATCTGCCAGCGTTGCCTGGATGAAGCGGTCATTGCCGTGAGTGGAGATTACACCTATGCCATAGTGGTACCTGGCACAGATGAGTTACACTTCCCGCAAGGCTATGACGTACTTGAAGTGGGTGAGGAGCCGCTGGATTTATTGGCATTGGTTGAAGATGAGTTGTTACTCGCTTTACCTATTGTCCCTATGCATCCACCTGAAGAATGCCAGCAACCGGCTGGGCTCCTAGAGTCCGAGTCGAGCGAGAATGCGGTTAAAAGGTCCAACCCATTCAGTGTATTAGCGCAGTTAAAGCGTGACCCAAACGTTTAGGAGTTTAGAATTATGGCTGTTCAGAAGAGCAAGAAATCCCGTTCAGCGCGTGATATGCGCCGTTCACACGATGCACTCACCGCTAGCGCTTTGACTGTAGAAAAAAGCACAGGTGATGTACGCCTGCGCCACCACGTATCCGCTGAAGGCGTATACCGTGGTCGTCAAATCGTTACGAAGGATTCTGCTGAGTAAACCTTGATAGGTTCAGCAATAGCGATTGACGCAATGGGCGGGGACTATGGTCCCCGCCTTGTTGTTTCTGCATGTGTAAAAAGCTTACTCGAGCATCCGCAGCTGCAGTTAGTGGTTGTTGGAGATGCTGTTGAGATTGAGTCAGTCTTGGCTCAGTACTCTCATGTCGATCGTTCCCGCCTGACTGTCGTGCATGCCAGCGAAACTATTTCGATGGCTGACCTGCCTGCGCATGCTTTGCGCCATAAACCTGATTCATCCATGCGCATTGCTTTGCAGTTATTGCGTGATAAGCACGTGCATGCTTGCGTGAGTGCGGGTAATACAGGCGCTTTAATGGCCTTGGCTAAGCATGTTTTGCAGCCGCTAGCGCATATCGATCGTCCGGCCATTATGACGGCTTTGCCCACGCTAACGGGTGAAACACATCTGTTAGATTTGGGCGCCAACGTTGATGTCAGCGCTCAGCAGTTGGTGCAGTTTGCCATTATGGGTTCGGCTGCGGTGCGCATCCAAGGCATTGCCGAGCCGCGTGTTGCCTTATTGAATGTGGGCAGTGAGGCGATTAAAGGTAATCAGCAAGTTAAACAAGCTGCGCTCCTGCTCGAGCAGATCAAAGAGATTAACTATATTGGTTATGTTGAAGGCGATGGCGTCTTTCGTGGTGATGCCGATGTGGTGGTTTGTGATGGCTTTGTCGGTAACGTCTTGCTTAAATCCAGCGAAGGCTTGGCGCGTATGATTACTGCGCGGGTCAAGCAGCGTTTAGGCAAAGGTTTGCGTGCGCTGCTACTGGCGTGGTTAGCGGCACCTTTGTTAAAGGTATTGCGCTCTGAATTATCCCCTGAGCGTTATAACGGTGCCTGCCTGCTGGGTGTTGATGGTGTGGTGGTGAAAAGTCATGGCAATGCGACGCAGGAGGCTTTTCAGGCTGCGATCAGTGTGGCTTATCGTGCTGCGCAAGAACAATTAGCGCAGCGTTTGCAAGAACATTTGCAGGCGTTATATAAGCCCGCTAGCCTGCAGTAGGCTGCCAGTGTGACGGATGGATAAGACTTATCATCCAATAGTCGGTTTGTTATTCACGCCTTAAGCGTGGCAAACTTCTTTTGTTGAATGACAGGTAAATATTTTATGAAGGCTTCTCTTGCGTTTGTATTCCCCGGCCAAGGCTCGCAAGCCGTTGGCATGCTGGCAGACTTGGGTGCTGCTGAGTCGATTGTGCTGGATACCTTTGCCGAAGCCTCTGCTGCTTTAGGCTACGATCTATGGGCGTTAACTCAGCAAGGCCCTGCTGAAGTCTTGAATCAAACCGATAAGACCCAGCCCGCTATTTTAACCGCATCTATCGCTCTGTGGCGTTTATGGCAGGCACGTTCTGCTGCCTTGCCCGCGTATGTTGCCGGACACAGTTTAGGTGAATATTCTGCTTTAGTTGCGGCTGAGAGCCTAGCGCTTGCTGATGCTGTGCGCCTTGTTGAGCGTCGTGGTCAATTGATGCAGGAAGCTGTACCTGCAGGCACGGGCGGTATGGCGGCGGTGTTAGGTTTAGATGATGCTGATGTGCAAGCGGCTTGTGCAGAAGCGGCGCAAGGTGAAGTGGTTAGCGCGGTGAACTTTAATGCGCCGGGTCAAGTGGTGATTGCCGGTACAGCCGCTGCCGTTGAGCGTGCGATTGTAGCCTGTAAAGCCCGTGGTGCTAAACGTGCGATGGCGTTGCCAGTCAGCGTTCCTTCGCACTGCGCCTTAATGCAGCCTGCTGCTGAGCAGTTTGCCCAGTCTTTAGCCGCTATTAAATGGCAGCAGCCTAAGATTGCTTTAGTGCAAAACGTCAGCGCTGAAGTGGTCACTGATCTTGCCGTGTTAGAGCAGAACCTCCTTGCACAATTGTACAGTCCTGTACGTTGGGTTGAGTCGATGGTGTGCTTGGCTGCGCAAGATGTCACTGATGTGGTTGAGTGTGGTCCAGGTAAAGTGTTGTCAGGCCTGAATAAACGCTGCATCAAAGGCGTCAATACTTATAATTTAGATACCCCTGATGGGTTTGCAGCGGCTATTGCTGCACAGGTTTAAGATGGAGAGCATGATGAGCTTACAAGGTAAAGTGGCGTTAGTAACTGGTGCCAGCCGTGGTATTGGTCAAGCCATTGCCCTGCAGTTGGGTGCCCAAGGTGCAACGGTGATCGGTACAGCAACCTCTGAAAAAGGTGCACAAAGTATCAGTCAAGCCCTGCAGGAAAAAGGTATTCAAGGCACTGGCATGGTGCTTAATGTGTGTGACGCAGAATCTGTGACTGCCACGCTTGAGCGTATTCAGGCTGAATTTGGTGCGCCGCTGATTCTGGTCAATAACGCGGGTATTACCCGTGATAACCTAATGCTACGTATGAAAGATGACGAGTGGTTTGATGTCATTGATACCAACTTGCACAGCTTGTACCGCATGTCTAAAGCAGTTTTGCGTGGTATGACCAAAGCACGTTGGGGCCGAATTATTAGTATTGGCTCCGTAGTAGGTGCAATGGGTAACGCAGGTCAAGTAAACTACGCCGCAGCGAAAGCCGGTCTGGAAGGTTTTGGTCGCGCTTTAGCACGTGAAGTGGGCTCACGCTCCATCACTGTAAATGCTGTAGCGCCAGGCTTTATTGATACCGATATGACCCGTGAACTGCCTGAAGCGCAGCGTGATGCGTTGCTCACGCAAATTCCTTTAGGACGTTTAGGTCAAGCTGAAGAAATCGCTAATGTAGTGACTTTTTTAGCTTCAGATCAGGCTTCGTATGTCACTGGAACCACTATTCCAGTGAATGGCGGCATGTATATGAGTTAAAATGACTGTTATTGTGACCGAAGCCTGATGTTTTGAGTCATAATTGCAGTTTGCAGGATTAGAGTCCTGTGTGCTGAGCATGCAGGAATCAAATAAGTGGTTCGCAAAGGGCAAGCAGTTCGCTTAAAATGCGCAAACCCTTTTTTATATAGAGCGGCAGCTTGGGTTGCCCAGATTTCCATTTAGGAGTTATACACGGTATGAGCACTATTGAAGAACGCGTTAAAAAAATCGTTGCTGAGCAGTTAGGTGCTAAAGCAGAAGACGTGACTAACAGCGCATCTTTTGTTGACGATTTAGGCGCAGATTCACTGGATACAGTTGAGTTGGTAATGGCTCTTGAAGAAGAGTTCGAGACTGAAATTCCAGATGAAAAAGCTGAGAAAATCACCACTGTTCAAGAAGCAATCGACTACATCAACGCTCACGCGCAGTAATGTAAACGGTTTCTTTGCAACAGTGAAAGCCGCGCGACTTGTTACGAGTGTGCGGCTTTTTTTTGTACAGCAAATTTTGCATTAACAAGAGGTTGTCGCCATGTCGCGTAGACGTGTCGTAGTTACCGGGATAGGTATGCTGTCCCCGCTAGGTGTTGATGTGGCGCAAAGCTGGTCAGGCATCCTAGCTGGTAAAAGTGGTATCAGTTCGATTGAGCATATGAATGTTGACGCATTCTCCACACGCTTTGGTGGCTCAATCAAAAATTTTGATATTGAACAGTATATGCCCGCCAAAGATGCGCGCCGCTTAGACTTATTTATTCAATACGGTTTGGCCGCGGGTTTACAGGCCATGCAAGACTCAGGTTTGGATGTCACTGATGCCAACCGCGAGCGTATTGGTGTGGTGATGGGTTCAGGTATTGGTGGTTTAACCAATATCGAAAACACCAGCAAAACTTTAATCGAGCAAGGCCCGCGTCGTATTTCACCATTCTTTGTTCCCGGCTCTATTATCAATATGATTTCCGGTGTGCTATCGATTCAGTTGGGTTTACAAGGCCCGAACTATGCGATTGCCACAGCTTGTACGACAGGTACGCATTGTATTGGTATGGCTGCGCGCAATATTGCCTATGGCGAAGCGGATGTGATGTTGGCCGGTGGTGCTGAGATGGCCGCCTGCGGTTTAGGTTTAGGTGGCTTTGCCGCATCACGCGCATTATCAACGCGCAATGATGATCCACAAGCGGCCAGTCGCCCTTGGGATGCCAACCGTGATGGCTTTGTTTTATCTGACGGTGCGGGTGCTTTGATTCTTGAAGAGCTTGAGCACGCTAAAGCACGTGGCGCCACTATCTATGCGGAAGTTGCGGGTTTTGGTATGAGTGCCGACGCTTATCATATGACGTCACCGCCTGAGCAAGGTGATGGCGCTGCACGCTGTATGGCCAGTGCTTTGCGCGATGCTGGGATGAATCCAGATCAAGTGCAGTATGTGAATGCACACGGGACTTCAACGCTAGCCGGTGATTTGGCAGAAGTGAACGCCCTGAAAACGGTATTCGCAGGTCACGCATCTGATTTAGCTGTGAGTTCAACTAAGTCAATGACCGGCCACCTGCTAGGTGCTGCGGGTGCGGTTGAAGCCATTTTCAGTATCTTAGCCTTACGTGATCAAGTTGCGCCGCCGACCATTAACTTGGATCAACCGGGCGAAGGGTGCGATCTAAACTTTGTGCCTCACCAAGCACAGTCAATGAAAATTGATGCGGTGTTATCCAACTCCTTTGGTTTTGGTGGTACCAACGGCTCGTTGTTACTGCGCCGGTACAGCTAAAGGTGCAGGCTTGGATCAACGGTCAGCCGGCGGATTGTCTTGCTGTGGCTGACCGTGGCTTGGCGTATGGTGATGGTTTATTTGAAACCATTAAAGTGCGTCATGGACAAGCAGCGCTCTTAGAACGACATCTTGCTCGCTTAGCGGATGGTTGTCAGCGTTTAAGTATTCCCTGTGATCTCACGCTATTAACATCTGAGCTGCAGGCTTTTATGCAGCAACTCGGTGATGGCGTCTGTAAATTGATTATCACCCGTGGTGCCGGGCAGCGTGGTTACGCCATGCCAGATCCTTGTACGCCGCAACGGATTTTACAAGCCTCCGCGTTGCCACAGTGGCCAGCGGTTTATGCAGAGCAGGGTGTGCAACTGTTTAACTGTCAGCTGCGCTTGGCTCAACAGCCCTTATTGGCGGGCTTAAAACATTTAAATCGTTTAGAACAAGTACTCGCACGCGCTGAATGGCAGGATCCTGCCTATGCGGAAGGCGTGTTATTGGATGCGCAAGAGCGGGTGATTGATTGTGTATTCAGCAATATTTTTATCGTGCAGCAACAGCAACTGCTGACTCCATCTTTGCATGCGGCCGGTGTTGCGGGTGTGATGCGTGCAGAGTTACTGCAGCGCGCAGAGAATGCTGGTATCAATGTTGTGGTGCGTGACATCACACTGCAGCAATTGTTGCAGGCTGATGAAGTCTTTACCTGCAACAGTCTGTACGGTATTTGGCCGGTGCGCCATTACCGCACACAGCATTGGTCTGTGGGGTCTATGACCCGTAAACTGCAATACCTTATTAACGACCTTGTGGATGGATCGCCGTGTTACGTAAGCTGATAATGACTTTAATAAGTGCGTGTTTACTGCTGATTATCGGCGTTGCGGCGCTGTTTTGGCTGCAGCAAGAAGTGCTTAAGCAGCCCTTGCAGGTTGAAGCCGATCAGTTGCTGAGCGTACCAGCGGGCAGCACACCTACAGGTTTGCTTTTGCAGTTGGAGCAGCAGGGTGCACTGCGCGGTTCAGTACTGCTGCGTTTAAGCTGGCGTTTACAAGGTTATACCCAGCCTTTGCATGCGGGTGAGTATCAGCTCAGCCCTGAGATGACCGTCGCGCAGTTGTTAGAAAAATGGCGCAGCGGCGATGTGGTGCAATACCGTGTCACCTTGGTTGAAGGCTGGAACTTTCGCCAAGTGCGTCGTGCATTAGCGCAGCAGGACAAGCTTGAGCAAACCTTAGGCGCTATCAGTGAGAGTGAGTTGATGCGCCAGTTAGGTTTGGCCAATGTGCATCCAGAAGGACGTTTTTTTCCAGATACTTATAGTTTTGTTCGCGGCCAATCGGACTTAGATATTCTGCGCCAAGCCCAGCAGCGCTTAGAGAAAGTCCTTGCTGAAGAATGGGCGGCGCGTGCTGAAAATTTACCCTACACAGCACCCGATGAAGCCTTGGTGATGGCCTCGATTATTGAAAAAGAAACCGGTGTGGCGCATGAGCGCGAAGAAATTGCCGGTGTTTTTATCCGTCGATTAGCCATAGGCATGCTGTTACAAACCGATCCGACGGTGATTTATGGCATGGGTGAAGATTACCGCGGCAAAATCACCCGCGCTGATTTACGCAAGCCCACGCCCTACAATACCTATGTCATTTCAGGCTTACCGCCGACACCGATTGCGATGGTGGGGCGCGAAGCTATTTATGCGGCGCTGCATCCTAAAGCCGGAAAAAGTTTATATTTTGTCGCGCGTGGCGATGGCAGTCATGTGTTTTCTAATTCGCTGGCCGAGCACAATAAAGCTGTGCGTGAGTATCAAATTAAGCGCCGTGCCGATTACCGCTCCAGCCCAGCCCCAGCTGTTCAATAAGGACCTTTAGTATGCGTGGATTATTTATTACCTTAGAAGGCCCTGAAGGTGCGGGTAAAACCACTAACCGTGAATACTTGGCGCAACAGTTAGAAGCGCAAGGCTTTACTGTGCAATTAACTCGCGAGCCTGGCGGTACCGCACTGGCTGAACAAATCCGTGAGATTTTATTAGCGCCGCATAGCGAGCCGATGGCGGTTGATACTGAATTATTGTTGATGTTTGCCGCACGCGCGCAGCATTTAGCACAAGTGATCATACCGGCTTTAGAGCAGGGTAAAATTGTCATTTGCGACCGTTTTACTGATGCCACTTATGCCTATCAGGGCGGTGGTCGTGGATTGGATTGCTCGCGCATTGCTATGCTTGAGCAATTTGTACAAGGTGATTTACGTCCTGATCTGACCTTGCTATTTGATCTGCCCGTCGCCGATGGTATGGCGCGCGCGGTGGCGCGTGGCAAGTTGGACCGTTTTGAACAAGAGCAACATGATTTTTTTGAAGCTGTGCGCCAAGCCTATTTGCAGCGTGCCACCGATGATCCTGAGCGTTTTCGCTTAATCAGTGCCCAGCATGCGCTGCCTGAAGTGCAAAAGAGTTTAGATGTGCACCTGCTTGAGATTATGGAACGTGCTCGTGCCCACTAGTTTGTACCCTTGGCAAGACAGTCTGTGGCAATCCTTAGCCGGGCGCAGTCAGCAGGCGCATGCCTATTTATTGCATGGTCCAGCAGGCAGCGGTAAGCGCGCGCTGGCAGAGCACTTTGCTCAGTTTTTATTATGTAAAGCACCAGTGGCGCAGCAGCCTTGTCATCAGTGTGCAGCCTGCAAATTATATGCGGCCGATACTCATCCGGACTTAGCGCGGCTAGAACCGTTGGAAGAAGGCAAAGGTATTTTAATTGCCAGCGTGCGTGAGTTGGTGGCCAAGATTTTACAAACCTCGCAGCAAGGTGGGCGCAAGGTTGTGATCGTCGAGCCAGCTGAAGCCATGACTACAGGCTCTGCCAATGCGTTGTTAAAAAGCTTAGAAGAGCCGGCAGGCGCAACGGTTTTTTTATTGATCAGCCACCAGTTTAGCTTTTTGCTGCCGACGATTAAGAGTCGTTGTGTATTGCAAGTCTGTCCTCTACCCAATGCTGAGCAAAGCGTGCAATGGCTGCAAAGCCAGCAGCCAGAGTTAAGTCTAGAGCAGTGCCAGACCTTGCTGGCTTTGGCGGCGGGTTCGCCACTCAAAGCGCAACAATTGCTGGGAGTGGATGTATTGGCGATGCGTGAGCAGGTGGTGACTGGGGTTAAACAGTTATTTAAGCAGCAAAGTAGCGCCAGTGATTTAGCGGTAGCTTGGGCGAAAATGCCACAAGAATTGTTGTTTGATTGGTTTGCACAGTGGGCGCAATTAGCGCTGCGTTACAAAATGACGGAAGATGAAACCCAGTTGGGTTTAGCGGATATGGCGGTGGTGTTGCAGCATGTGGCGCCCCGCGTGCCTTTGGAGTCTTTACTGGCTACGCAGGATTGGATTTTAGAGCATCGGCAAAAAGTATTACGCCGAGTACCGTTGCGTGCTGATTTGTTATTAGAAGGATTGTTGCTGCGCTGGCAAGCATTGTTGCCGCGCTAAATGGGTATAGTATGAGTGTTGCTGTGGTTGTTATGATCATGGCGTGCTTGAATCAGACTGTTTTTGTTGTGCAAGGAAGGTGCTATGAGTTTGCCCCCAAATGTTGGTCCGCGTAATGGTATTTTGTCGCTGACGATTAAAGATAAGTCAGTGCTGTATGCAGCGTATATGTCGTTTATCAAAAACGGCGGGTTATTTATTCCGACCAATAAAGATTACACCTTGGGTGATGAGGTGTTTATGTTGCTAAGTTTGATGGAAGAACCAGAAAAACTGCCGGTTGCCGGTAAAGTGGTATGGATTACGCCACGCGGCGCGCAAGGTAATCGCCCTGCAGGCATTGGTGTACAGTTTAATGAGGATGCTATTGCTGCACGCAATAAAATTGAGACCTATTTAACCGGTGCGCTGAAGTCGGATCGTCAAACTCATACGTTGTAAGCGCATATTTTGTTTTATATTTTAAATGATGGCAGTACCCATGCTTATTGATTCACATTGTCACCTCGATCGACTGGACTTAACCGCTTACGATGGCTGCCTCGATAGCGCTTTGCAGGCTGCG
>CANRHT010000064.1 GCA_947630465.1 uncultured Pseudomonadaceae bacterium | reverse complement strand
TCTTTACCTTGCAGTTGCTGCTGAAAAGCCGAGTTATTTTTACTGGCTTTGCCCATCATGCGACCCAACACCCACAACAAAAAACGAAATTTCATTAGACCCTTCCACGTTAAATTTTTTCTTATCTTAAGCTAAATTTTTATAAAAACAGCTCTTTTCAAGGCGCACCGTGCAATCAGTTTTAGACCCCACAGTCAAACTCCAGGCTAAAGACGGCACAAGCTTAGCCGCACGATAATGCGTGCTAAACTAGGCGCTCATTTTCAGCAGTAAGTCCTACCGTGTTAAAAACTACTGTAAGCCCGATTGCTCACCTCTGGCAGACCACTCCAAGCGCCTCACCGGCTTTAAACGACTGGTTATTTGACCCCGGCTCGTTAACCCAGCGCCTGACATTATTATGTCGTGATAATTTTACGGTGCAGTTGTTATCCCAAGGCTGGCAAGCGCTGAGCGATGATGAATGCCAAGCACTGGGTATCAGCCAAGCGAGTACCGGCTGGGTGCGTGAAGTGTTTTTATGCGATGGTGAACAACCTTGGGTGTTTGCGCGCAGTGTTGCCAGTCAGCAGCAATTACAAGCGGCCGGTTTTGACATCAGTCAGCTGGGCACACGCTCTTTGGGCGAATTATTGTTTCACAATCAAGCCTTTAGCCGCGGAGCCATGTACGTTCGCCAAATTCCCTGCCAACAGCTGCCGGCGCTTGCTCAGCAGCAAGCCAGCCCCTATCAACAGTTATGGGCGCGGCGCTCCTGCTTCAGTAAAGGTGCGCTGGGTTTATTAGTTGCTGAAGTATTTTTACCTAAACTTTGGCAAGATACCGACCCAAGCTTATTAAATACGCTTAAACCTACAGCGTGCTAACTTTTTATATGGAGCCTTTATGTACCTGCAACTGCTGAAATCCTGCAACCGTCTGCATCCTAGGGCTTGGGATTTTATTCAGCTGGTACGCCTTGATCGCCCGATTGGTATTTACCTGTTGCTGTGGCCCACCTTATGGGCACTGTGGATTGCGGCTGAAGGCGTCCCAAGCCTGAAGAACCTCAGTATTTTTGTGCTGGGTGTGATTTTCATGCGTTGCGCCGGTTGTGCGATTAATGATTTTGCTGACCGCGGGATTGATGGCGATGTCAGTCGCACCAAAGATCGCCCCATTGTCAGTGGCCGCGTCAGCGCCAAAGAAGCGCTGATCACCTTTTTTGTGTTGATTGCAGTGAGTTTTGGCTTGGTGCTGCTGACCAATAGCCAAACTGTATATTGGGCGTTGTTAGCCGTGGTTTTAGCTGCTCTGTATCCCTTTACCAAACGCTACACTTATTACCCGCAAGTAGCGCTGGGCGCGGCTTATTCTTGCAGTATTATTTTAGCTTTTAGCGCGCAAAAGGGCTCAGTGCCCCATGAAGTCTGGCTGATTTATATCGCCAACCTGTTATGGACTATTGCTTACGATACCTATTATGCAATGAGCGATCGTGAGGATGATTTGAAAATTGGCGTTAAATCCACCGCGGTATTATTTGGTGATGCTGATCGCTTTATTATTTTATCTTTGCAGATCAGTGCGCTGTTTTGCCTGTTGCTGGCGGGGAGCAACTTTAACTTAGGTCTGTACTTTCAGCTGGGCTTGTTGGCTGCGTTAGGCTGTTTTATTTGGGAGTTTGTGCACACCCGCCAGCGTGATGCGCAGTCGTCATTGCAGGCGTTTTTGCACAATCACTGGGCGGGTTTTTGTATTTTACTCGGTATTATCGCCCACTATGCCATCGCGGCTTAGTGGCCAAGACGCTGGCGAATAAACACTGCTGAGCTACTCACCACCCACGGCAAAGTTGGGCAAGCTGTTAACCGGACGGTTGAAATCAAAAGGAATCGACTCAACCGCCAGCCCGACGTTGCGCTGCACAACAAAGTGCAAATGCGGGCCGGTGCTATTACCGGTATTACCTGAGCGCGCCAAGAGCGAACCTTGATCGACGCGCTGACCTTCAGTCACACTGACCGAGCCGCGCTGTAAGTGTAAATACACACCCATAGTGCCGTCATCATGCAAAATACGCACAAAGTTACCGGCTGGATTGGTGCCGCGTCCGGTTTGCTGGTTTTCTATTTTAACCACCACACCAGCGCGCGCAGCGATGATAGGTGTGCCTTCAGGCATGGCAATATCTAAGGCATAGCGACCTTTGGGAGTAAAATGGCTGTATTTGCCATTGGCCCCTTGGGTTAAACGAAAAGGGCCACCGCGCCACGGCAGCGGGTATTGATCGGTGGTGGGCAATAAGCGTGGATCACCCAAGGCATAGGTTAATTTAGCTTTGTATTGTAAGGGCTGCTGAGGATCTGCTGGGGCTAATGTCAGTAGACGTATTTCACTGCGCGGCGGCAAGACCCAAGTCACAGGCTGTTTAACGCCACCGGCAATATTACCTTGGTTTTCTAAACGCAGTTGCACTTCGACAGGTGCATACAGCTGATTGTGCAGTACTAATGTTTCACCCGCAGCATGCTTGCGAGTTTCCAATTTGACGTCATTTTCAATGCGCTCAACCATGCGGTCATTAAACACAAAAACTTGTGCACCGGCTTTGGCTTTATCGGTATAAGTCACTACACCATTTTCATCGGTGTATTTGTACACCGTAAACGCATAACTTTGGCCAGTGAGCAACGCTAAAAATACTGTCAGAAAAATATTCTTGCACATCATGCATACCTAAAATTAACAAAACTGCGCCGGCACGATAGCAGCACCGGCAGCTTTGTTCGATCGACATCAGGCGAAGATGTGACTGAGTCGACCCGTTGCAGTCGTTTTCACCCGCGCATCTCAGCCCAATTAGGCGCTAGGACTGAAATGACGCTGAGTCGTGCCGCGTGCAATCAGACGTGATAAGTAATCCAGCTTTTTCGGATCACTGTCAACAAAGCGACAGGCGACCTGTATCCACTCACTGTCAGGCCGCGCTTCTAAGGCACTGATCGAGTGTACGTAGGCATTTAACCGCGCCACTTCAGCTTCATCACCTTGCTCTAAATCAAGCACAGCATTGTCTAAAATCTGCGGTAAAGTCTCGCCGCGCTTCACCACTAACAACGCATCTTTCAAACTTAAGGCTTTAATCACGCAGGCAAACTCGCCATTGGATAAACGCAAACGCGCCTGGCCTTGACCGCGCGGCGTAGCGCTACTTGCCCCTTGCGCGGCTGCAGGTGTCGCGGCTATTGCTGTCGGCGCTGCACTCGGTGCAGCAACACGCGCGGGCGTGGCTGCTGGGGCGCTTGCAGGTGCCGCCGGAGCGGGCAAGCCGGTTGGCGCTGCACTTTTTTGGCCACCACCGGTTAATACAGATAACGAATCATTGGCCACACCGGTGCTTAACATCTTGTTCGGCGCCGATGCGGCTAATGCCGCAAAACGCCCACTGCGTGTCAATGCTTTGGTGACTTTGCTGGTCAATTGTTCTTGGGTAAAAGGCTTGCCGATATAGTCTGTGACACCCGACTGAATGGCCTGCACCACATTTTCTTTATCGCCACGGCTGGTGACCATAATAAAGGGGATAGATTTAAACTGCGGTTGCTGGCGAAACCAACTGAGCAATTCTAAACCGCTCATTTCCGGCATTTCCCAGTCACATAAAATCAAGTCAAAGCTCTGTGTCGTCAGCATCTGTTGAGCTTTAAGACCATTAACAGCTTCATCAACTTGAATACCAGGGAAGTAATTGCGCAGACCTTTTTTAATTAAGTCTCGAATAAACACGGCATCATCAACAACCAATACACTTACTTTACTCATCGATACCCCCTGTAGCGATAATTCACTTGCGCGGTGGCCGCAGCGCTATACCCAGCGCAAGTGATGTCTATGCGTTGTAAATTAAGCCTGTGTTTCAGCGTTTGCTTGTGCGCGCTGCAGTTCTTGCGCATACAAAGCATCAAAGTTCACCGGCGCTAACATCAAGGCAGGGAACGAACCACGCACCACTAAGCTGTCCAAGGTTTCACGTGCATAGGGGAATAAAATACTCGGGCAGAATGCACCTAATGCATGGCCTTGAGCACCGGCATCTAGACCTTGAATCAAGAAAATACCCGCTTGTTGTACTTCTGCAATAAAGGCAACTTCTTCACCGGTTTTAACGGTAACGGTTAAGGTCAACACCACTTCATGAAAGTCGCCTTCTAAACCGCGCTGACGCGTATTGAGATCCAGCTCAATACTTGGATTCCAGTCTTCACGGAAAATCTCTGGGCTTTTTGGCGCTTCAAAAGATAAATCTTTCACATAAATACGCTGTAAAGAAAACTGTGAAGTGGGCTCTTGTGCCGCAGCAACGTTGTTATTTTGTTCAGTCATGTCGTTTTATAATCCTTAATCTTTAAATAAATACATCTGGGCTGCAAAACCTAGAGCCCAGAAACCAGTGCCATATCAGCGGGTATTGCAGTTTGATGATTAAGCTAATAAAGCATCCAGCTTACCGCTACGCTCTAAAGCAAACAGCTCATCACAGCCACCCACATGCAGCTCACCAATCCAGATTTGCGGTACTGAAGTACGCCCAGCTTTTTTAGCCATTTGCGCGCGCACATCGGGTTTACCATCCACACTGATTTCTTCAAAACTAGCACCTTTATTACTCAGCAAGGTTTTTGCACGAACACAGAAGGGACACCAGTTACTGCAATAGATAATTACTTTTGCCATTTTACTTCACCACCGGCAAGTTCTCACTGCGCCAGCCGGTGATACCACCTGATAAGCGTGCCACAGTAAAACCTGCTTTTTTAAGTTCTGAACATGCACCACCCGCATTCACACCGGAGGTGCACACCACGATAATTGTTTTCTCTTTATGTTTATCCAGCTCAGTCATACGCGTTTTCAACTGATCCGTTGGCATATTTTCAGAGCCAACAATATGCCCTGTGACAAACTCTTTTTTGCTACGGATATCTAGAATAAAGGCTTCATCACGGTTCACCATCGCTGTCAGCTCACGCGAGCTGATATTGCGCCCTGAATTACGTGTTTGCTGCATAATCAGCAGTACAACTAGAGTGATAAATATTCCGCTGAGCACATAGTGCACAGTTATAAATTCAAGGAATTTAGTAAGCGTATCGGTAAACATAGTGGGTACTCAAAGCGTTAGAATTCGTAAAGTATACACAGACCTGTGCATTCTCTGAACTACTAACAATGACGCGCCGAGCACATCCAGCTAAACTTAGACTATATTCTGTTCATTACTTGCGAGCCTACTCTTATGGATGCCACGCCTAAACCTTTGGTTTTAGTGATTCTTGACGGTTTTGGTCACAGCGACAGCCCTGACTACAACGCCATTTATAGTGCAAACACCCCTGTTTACGATGCTTTGCGCAAGCAATATCCCCACAGCCTGATTTCCGGTAGCGGTATGGATGTGGGCTTACCTGATGGGCAAATGGGTAACTCTGAAGTGGGCCATATGAACCTTGGTGCAGGTCGTGTGGTGTACCAAGACTTCACCCGTATCACTAAAGCCATTCAAGACGGTGATTTTTTTACTAACCCAGCCTTGACGGCAGCCGTTGATCAAGCCGTCAGTGCCAACAAAGCCGTGCATATTCTTGGTTTATTATCGGAAGGTGGCGTGCACAGTCACCAAGAGCACCTGATTGCCATGATCGAATTGGCAGCCCAGCGCGGCGCCGACAAAATTTATCTGCATGCTTTTCTCGATGGCCGCGACACACCACCGCGTAGCGCACAGCCATCGATCGAAGCGATTGAAGCCGCGTGCGCCAAGTTGGGTAAAGGCCGTATCGCCAGCTTAATTGGCCGCTATTATGCAATGGACCGCGATAATCGCTGGGATCGCGTTGAGCAAGCCTGGCAATTGTTGGTTGATGGTCAAGGTCTGTATCAGGCTGATAGCGCCACTGAAGCCTTGGCGGCGTCCTATGCGCGTGATGAATCCGACGAATTTGTTAAAGCCACAACCATTGGCGACGCTGTGTCTATGGACGATGGCGACAGCGTGATCTTTATGAATTTTCGCGCTGACCGTGCTCGCGAACTCAGTCATGCCTTTGTCGACAGCGACTTTACTGGCTTTAACCGTCAACGCGTGCCGCAGCTCAGCCAGTTTGTCATGCTCACCCAATACGCCGCTGACATAGTTGCACCCAGCGCCTTTGCACCCACCGCATTGGTTAACGTGCTCGGCGAGTACTTAGCCAATCAAGGTAAAACCCAACTGCGTATTGCTGAAACCGAAAAATATGCCCACGTTACCTTCTTCTTTTCTGGGGGTCGTGAGCAACCTTTTGTCGGTGAAGAACGTATTTTGATTCCATCACCCAATGTGGCCACTTATGATTTGCAGCCACAGATGAGTGCTCCAGAAGTCACCGACCGCATCGTTGCAGCCATTGAGCAACAACAATACGACGTGATTGTCGTCAACTATGCCAATGGCGATATGGTCGGTCATACCGGTGTGTTTTCTGCTGCCGTACAAGCGGTGGAATGCCTGGACAGCTGCGTCGGCCGGATTGTCGCGGCACTCGACAAGGTCGGCGGTGAAGCATTAATTACCGCTGACCATGGCAATGTGGAACAAATGGAAGATGAGTGCACCGGTCAAGCGCATACCGCGCATACCTGTGAGCCAGTACCTTTCATTTATGTCGGTCAGCGCCCAGCAACAATGCGCAGTGATGGTGTCTTAGCTGATGTCGCCCCCACTATGCTGACGCTGATGGGTTTACCGATACCCGCTGAAATGACCGGGCGTAGCATCCTCGAACTCAAGTAAAACGCTGACGCCCATACTGCATGGATAAGATGCAGTGTGGGTTAAGCATTGGCTTTAGTCGGCTGCTGCTAGCCTGATTATTAGGCATAATCTATTTTTTGTACTGCTCAGGTTAACCCACACCATGCTTCGCACATTTATTTTTATATTACTCAGCTGTGCTCTATCGATTGCTGTGGCCAACGAGCAACGTACCCAAGCCCAGCAAGAGATTGCCAAAGCGGCTCAAGATGTTGCCGAACTGAAGAAACTGCTGAACAAAATTGAGCAGGAGAAGTCCAGTGCACAACAAGCGCTGAAAAAAACTGAAACTGAAATTGGTGAACTGGAAAAACAGGTCAATGATCTGCAACAGCAGGAAAAAAAAACTGAGCACGAATTAAAAGATCTCAATCAACAGAAAAAAAAACTCGAAAGCTCACGTCTTGAACAACAAAAACTGATTGCTATTCAAGCACGTTCTGCTTACCAGTCAGGACAACAAGAGCCGCTACGCCTGTTGCTCAATCAACAGCAACCAGAAAAATTTTCACGCAACCTGACTTACTATCAATATATAAGTCAGGCGCGTCAGCAGCACATCAATACGTTTAATGAAACACTGCGCCAGCTGGATAATATTTCCATGCAAATTGCGGAGCAAAATGTGTTGTTGGTTGAGCAAAAAAGCAGCTTAGTCAACAAACAAGACAGCTTGAAAACGCTACGCCAGCAACGCCAAGAGAAAGTCACGCTACTGGCGCAACAGCACAGCAAAAGCAGTCAATCGCTGAAGTCACGTCAAGCCGATCAAGCGCAACTCAACAAGGTGCTACACACCATCGAAGCCACTTTGGCACGCCAAGCGCGTGAGGCGCGAGCAGCCAAAGAAGCTGAGCGTAAGCGCCAGCAGTTGATTGCTCAGCAACAACGCCAACAGACACAAGAACAGTCCAGTGCAACGCCCAGCACCACCACAAGCAAACAGCCCACAGGCGCGGTTGTGTCCACAGCAGTTATCCACAGCGGAGGCTCTTTTGCGAGCGTACGTGGCAAGCTACCTTGGCCGGTGAATGGTCGCTTAATCGCTCGATTTGGTAGCGCACGCGGTGATACACGCAGCAAATGGGACGGTGTACTGATCAGCTCACAACCGGGCACACAAGTGCGTGCTATTCATTCAGGTCGTGTAGTATTTGCCGACTGGCTGCGCGGCGCGGGTTTGTTAGTGATTGTCGATCATGGCGATGGTTATTTAAGCCTGTATGGTCATAATCAAAGCCTGCTCAGTAGTCCAGGTGATGTGGTTAAAACCGGCCAAGCCATTTCCACAGTCGGTAACACCGGCGGACATGATCAATCCGCGTTATATTTTGCGATACGCCAAAAAGGTCAGCCAGCCGACCCCACTCAGTGGTGTCGCACCCAAGGTTAGCAGCAGCCACATTTTCTAGGAGTTACATCATGCCTTTTACCAGAACCCGTTTAGCCTCAGCTGTATTCAGCACCCTGCTGGTATTGAACATGATCAGCAGCAGCGCTTTTGCCGCTCCCAATGCTGCCGTAGTGACCCCTGCGCCTGAAACCTTACCGCTGAATGACCTGCGCACCTTTGCTGAAGTCTTAGAGCGTATTAAAACCGCTTATGTTGAGCCGATCGACGATAAAACCTTATTTGAAAATGCCATCAAAGGCATGCTCAGTAATCTCGATCCCCATTCCAGCTACTTAGATCCAGAAGATTTTCGTCAACTGCAGGAAAGTACCAGCGGTGAATTTGGTGGTTTAGGTATAGAAGTGGGCTTGGAAGATGGCATCTTGCAAGTGGTGACCCCCATTGATGACACCCCAGCTGCAGCGGCCGGCCTTGAAGCCCAAGACCTGATTATCAAAATTGACGATCAGCCAACCAAAGGCTTATCGCTGATGGAAGCTGTCGAAAAAATGCGCGGCAAGCCGGGTACCAACATCCGCTTAACCATTGTGCGCGATGGCCGCAAACCTTTCGATGTCACTTTAAAACGTGCCGTGATTAAAAGCCTGAGCGTTAGAAGCCAGCTTTTGGAAGACGATTACGGCCTGATCCGCGTCAGTCAGTTCCAAGTCAACACCGGCAGCGAAGTGGGCAAAGCCCTAACCAGCTTAAAGAAAGCCAACAAAGGTCAACCACTGCAGGGGTTAATTCTTGATTTACGCAACAACCCTGGCGGCGTACTGCAAGCCGCGGTTGAAGTAACCGATCAATTTATCAGCTCAGGTTTAATCGTGTATACCAAAGGGCGTTTAGCCAATGCTGAACTGCGCTTTTCTGCCACGCCTGACAATGCCAGCGCTGACGTACCGCTCGTGGTACTTATCAATGGCGGCAGCGCCTCAGCTTCAGAAATTGTCGCCGGCGCCTTGCAAGATCACAAACGCGCGGTACTGATGGGCACCGATAGCTTTGGTAAAGGCTCAGTACAAACCGTGCTGCCACTCAACAATGACCGCGCGCTTAAGCTCACCACTGCGCTGTATTACACGCCGAAAGGCCGCTCAATTCAGGCACAAGGTATTGTTCCCGATATTACGGTTGAGCGCGCCAAGATCAGCCAAGAAGATAATGTACTGGGTATTAAAGAAGCTGACTTAGCCGGCCATTTAGGCAACGGTAATGGCGGCCCAGATAAGCGCAGTAAAGCAGATAAAAATCAAAAACCACGTTTGCAAGATGAGGACTATCAAGTCAATCAAGCGATCAACTTGCTCAAAGGCATTAATGTGCTGAAAACCACAAGCAAATAAGCGGTAAGGCTCCAAGAGCGGAATTTTGATATTAAAAAACGGCATCCAGACCTGCGTCTCGATGCCGTTTTTATTGACCTGCCTTATCCAGTCATCACGGCGCTTAGCGCACGGCAATACCTTGGCTGGCTAAGTAGGCTTTCGCTTCTTGAATGGTGTATTCACCAAAATGGAAAATACTTGCCGCCAAGACTGCGTCGGCTTTACCTTCAAGAATACCATCGGCTAGATGCTGCAGATTACCCACGCCACCGGAAGCAATCACGGGGATATTCACTGCTTCACTGACCGCGCGGGTGACGCCCAGATCAAAGCCATTTTTCATCCCGTCTTGATCCATGCTGGTCAGCAAAATTTCACCAGCACCGTAGCTTTCCATTTTCTTCGCCCACTCCACTGCATCAATGCCAGTCGGTTTGCGACCACCGTGGGTGAAAATTTCCCAGCGTGGTGGCTCACCTACAGCAGAGACTTGCTTGGCATCAATGGCGACAATAATGGATTGCGAACCAAAATGTTCAGCGGCTTCACGGACAAACTCAGGGGTAAATACCGCCGCAGAGTTGATGGACACTTTATCGGCACCGGCATTGAGCAGGTTACGAATGTCATTCACCGTGCGCACACCACCGCCGACCGTCAACGGAATAAAAATCTGGCTGGCCATACGCTCAACTGTCTTGAGCATGGTGTCACGACCTTCTACGGTGGCAGTGATATCCAAGAAAGTGAGCTCATCTGCGCCTTGCTCATTGTAGCGACGAGCAATTTCAACCGGATCGCCAGCATCGCGAATATTCTCAAATTTTACGCCTTTTACCACGCGGCCATTTTC
>CANRHT010000063.1 GCA_947630465.1 uncultured Pseudomonadaceae bacterium | reverse complement strand
TTAGCCGAAGAAATTGTCATACAGCGGGAAGCCTTAGTAGCGGCGCTGGACAGCTTGCGCCTAACTGAGAATCAGTATGCGGCAGGTATGGTGGACTTCTTGGCGGTCACTAGTGCACAGACGACGGCGCTAAATAGCGAGCGCACGCTGCTCAATCTGCTGGGTACGCAACTGACTGCTAGCGTGCAACTGATTAGCGCGCTGGGTGGCGGCTGGCAGGAGGGTGATGAGGTTACTGATTAAGCTTCGGTAATCTCCTGTAAACACTACAGTTGCGCAGTGAATGCTTCAGGGTTGCTGTGACGAGTGCAGCATGGACGGCATAGCACCGGGCCAGCAGTAATCCTGAAGAGCAGCATTCACGCATGATCGAGTCACGCGTGCACACCATATAGGGTTGTTAACTAGAAACTACTAGCCGAGTAGGCGTGTTATTTTGTATGCTGACGTTAACGTAAAGCATGCCTTGTGGTGTGGCTTCTAAAAATAAGGATAAAAATAATGGAAGAAGGGTTTTGGCAGACACGTTGGCAGCGTGATCAGATCGGTTTTCATCTCAACGTGGTTAATCCTGGCCTAGAAACCTATTGGTCGCGTTTAGCTGTTCCCAAAGGCAGCAATGTTTTTGTACCGCTGTGCGGTAAAAGTGTTGATCTGTGTTGGTTGGCGGATCAAGGCTATAAGGTGCTGGGTGTTGAACTGATTGAAAAAGCAGTGATTGACTTTTTTGTGGAGCAAAAACTGACCCCGGTGATTACGATACGCGGACCTTTTACAGCTTATACGGCAGGCTCTATCACTATTTTGCATGGTGATTTTTTTAATTTAACAGCGGATGATTTAATCGGTTTTCCGGCCTTTTATGATCGCGCTGCTTTAATTGCCTTACCGGATGATATACGCCAAAAATATGCCGCTCACCTCAGCAAAATTATGCCGCAGGGTTGTAAGGGTTTACTGTTAACCATGAATTATCCGCAGCAGCAAATGAAAGGCCCACCTTTTGCGGTGCCGCCCGAGCAGGTTGAGAAGCTACTGGGCGCTGCCTTTATTGTTGAATGCACTGAAGAGCGGGATATTCTTGAGCAGGAGTGGCGATTTAAAGCAGTGGGTATCACGCGCATGTTTGACTATGTGTATTGCGTTCGCTGTCGCAGCTTGGAAAGTGGGTCTTGAGTGATGCTTTATGACTGTACGTTTAAGCGCGCTGAGGTGTCACTGCCAAGCTGATTAACGGGTTTCTTCTGCGATAGTGTGCCTATGTTGCTTAAAATGAGGCAAATTAAGGCATTAGTGAATTTATCAGTTGCTGTAGGGTCATAGCTGCAACGGTTAGTAAACCCACTGATGTACAGTCTAGGTACAGCCGCTCGCCAGAGCAGCCACCTATACTGTTATTGAGTGTGACGAATACGATGAATTCTCGGAGGCGCATGATGCCGCAGCATGATAAAGAACTCGAAAAAAACGCACAGACGGATAACACAGACACTGAAATGGATATGCCATGTCAGCAGCGCCGTCGCTTGCTTGGCATACTTGGAATAGGTATTGCCGCCGCTTATGTAGCCCCGACCTTGTTCAGTGTGGGGCAAGCTGAAGCGCGTTATCGTTACAATAAGCGCGGCAGTTACTCACGCCCCAGTTACTCCAGACCCAGTTATTCAAAGTACAGCGGTTATGAGTACCGTGGTCGTGAACGCAGCCGCTTACGTGAATATCAAAAAGACCCGGTGCTGATTATAGAAGATGTCATTTTAGGGCCGCCGCGCCGCTGATGACCGCTTCTATTGTTGATCTCAGTTTGCAACACCTTGAGCGCTGTTTGCGTGTAGACAATGCGCCAGAGGTTGTTACAGCACTGCAACAGGCGATGCCCGGTTGGCCAATGACTGTACAAGCGGCGCACGGTGCCAGCCCCGCAACGTACATCTACCGCGACGCAGAAGGCTTATGGCAAGGTTCGTTCAATGAGCTCAATGAGTTTACTTTGCCATCAGCTGCTTCAGCAGCCTGCAGTTTAGTCGGTGAGTTGATCAGTCAGCGTTTAAAAGCCGATCACACTATATTAGGACTGCACTGCGGCAGTGTTGAAATCAATGGTCAGTTAGCCGTATTTCCACAAAGCAGTCGTGCTGGCAAAAGCACCTTAACGGTGGCTTTTGCGGCTGCCGGATACCGGGTGTTTGGCGATGATGTGCTCGGACTGACAGCGCAAGGCGAAGGTATGGCGATGGGCGTTGCACCGCGTTTACGTTTGCCTTTACCTGAGACTTTTAGCACTGAGTTTGTGACCTATTCTGAGCGTTATGCCGGCCCTGAGGATGAGCGTTATCGCTTTGTAGTGCCGCCTGCTACGGGTTTAGCCCGTTATCAAGAGACCTGTCCAATTGGCACCATCGTCTTACTTGAGCGCGGCCCACATATACTTGAAGCTGAAGTTGTTGCGCTGGCGCCGGGCGAAGCTTTATTGCAGTTGTTATGTCAGAGTTTCGCCGCCAGCGATACGCCCAATGAAGTTTTGCTGGAGCGTCTATTGCCTCTAGTGGCGCAGGTGTCTTGTGTATTACTGCGCTATAACGAACCCTTGGCGGGCGCACGTCATTTAGCGCAAGTGCTGCAAGGTGTTCAGAGTGAACAGCCCCCGTTATTGCAGCCTGCCAGTGCGTTACAGTGCGCGCCGGCTGATATTGTTACGCCTGCAGCATCGGTGTTGAGCAACATCTGGATGCCTGCTGCACAGGTGAGTGTGTACCCCGTCGGTGATGAGCTATTTTTAATTCAAACGCAAACAGGCGCTATCCATCGGCTCAACACCAGTGGCGCGCTCGCTTGGCAGTTATTGCAGCACGAACCCCTCTCTGCTGAGGCAATCAGCGAGGTGCTAGCGATGCATTTTTCAATGCCCAAAGCCACGCTCAAGGCCGATATCCAGCAACTGCTGGCCGCGTTAATGCACGCTGAATTAATTGTAAAAGCCACATTGCCATAAATACACCATGATTAACCATTAACCATTAACCATTAACCATTAACCATTAACCATTAATCACTCAATACTATATCTATCTGTATATAACAGCCGCCGCGAGCAGCCTTTTATGCTAGCGTAGGCTTAAGTTTTTGATTGGAGAAGAGGATGTCTAAGACAATTAACGTCGATGTTGCCATCATTGGTGCCGGCACTGCAGGTTTATATGCGCTACGTGAAGTACGTCGCGCGAAAAAAAGCTTTGTCTTAATTGATAGTGGCCCGCTGGGGACAACCTGTGCGCGTGTCGGTTGTATGCCCTCTAAAGTGGCTCTGCATATGGCTGAATTATGGTCTGGCCAAAAAGATTTCCAGCGTTCAGGTATCAGCGGTGCTGAGTATTTACAGCTGGATACGCAGCAGACCTGGAGTGAATTGCGCCGCCAGCGCGATCGGTTTTCCGGTGGTGCAGCAGAAGGTGCGAAGCGCGCCGCCGGTGAACACTTAATGATGGGCCGCGCGAGTTTTGTCACGCCAACCTTATTGACCGTTGAACAGGCTGATGGCATTCAACAGGTGCAGGCTCAATCAGTGATTATCGCGACGGGTTCACGTCCTGTTATGCCAGGCTTTTTACAACCTTTCGCCGAGCATTGCCTCACGACAGATGAGTTTTTTGAGTTAGCGCAGCTGCCTAAATCCATTGGTATTTTAGGCTTAGGTGCTATTGGGTTAGAGATGGGCCTTGCTTTGGCGCGCTTAGGCGTTGAAGTGCATGGCGCGGATATGGCCAGCAGTGTGGGCGGTATCAGTGATCCTGAGGTGAATACCCATGCGCTGGCTGAGTTTGCCCAAGAAATGCACTTGTACTTAGGTGCTCCAGCCGAGTTAGCCGCATCAGCTCAAGGCGTACTGCTTAAAGCTGAAGGTAAAGAGATTCCCGTGGAAAAAGTTCTAGTTGCACTGGGGCGTCGACCGAACGTTGATCAACTGAATCTACAGGCGGCAGGTTTTGAGTTGGACGAGCGTGGTCAGCCGCTGTTTAATCCCCACACCATGCAAGTCGGCGAGCATCCGGTATTTATTGTCGGTGACGCCAATGGTCAGCGGGCTTTGATGCATGAAGCCGCCGATGAAGGGGCGATGGCGGGTTATAATGCGGTGCAATCCACACCGGTAGCCTTTAAACGCAAAACAGCGGTGGGTATCGCCTTTACCAACCCAGATATCGTCAGTGTCGGTGCGCGTTTTGATCAGTTGAATGCTGAAGATATTTTAATTGGCACCGCAAAAACGCAGAGCAATGGCCGCAGCCAAGTGTTATCAGAGCATCAGGGGATCTTGCGTGTGTATGCTGACAAAACCAGCGGTCAATTACTCGGCGCGAGCATGTTTGGTATGCGTGGCGAGCATGTGGCGCAGTTTTTAGCGATGGCTATTGAACGCAAAGAAACCGCGCGCAGTCTGCTGCACATTCCTTTTTACCATCCGGTAGTTGAGGAGTTAATCCAAGATGCTGTGCAGGGGATTGCTAAGCACATAGCTGACGCAGAAGGTTTACCTTTTGGTTTGCAGCGAGCTGACAGCTAAGCGCTAAAACTGTATATTTACCCAGCCCGTTACCGGCACAGTGTTGAGCAGGTTGCTTGAGCAGCCATTGCACTGCGTCGTTGGCGGGTTTTTTTATGATCATCAGCCGCAAAAGGACGCAAACGCATGCGCATTTTACACACCTCAGATTGGCATCTAGGCCAGCACTTTATGGGCCGTACACGGCAAGCAGAACACCGCGCTTGGTGTGACTGGCTGGTGCAGACGGTGATTGAGCAGCAAGCGGATGCGTTGATTATTGCCGGTGATATTTTTGATACGGGTACACCGCCCAGTTATGCACGTGAGCAATACAATCGCTTTGTCGTGCAGATGCAGGACAGCGGCTGTCAGCTAGTGATTCTGGCGGGCAATCATGACTCAGTGGCGATGCTCAATGAAAGTAAAGACTTGCTGGCGCAGCTCAATACCCATGTGATTTCCAGTGTTGCTGCTGATCTTAACCAGCAAGTGCTGCAACTTAAGCAGCGTAATGGCGAAATTGGGGCGATTGTCTGTGCCATTCCTTATATTCGCCCAAGGGATGTGCAGCGCAGTCAAGCGGGGCAAAGTGCAGAAGAAAAGCAAAGCGATTTGCAGCAAGCGATTGCCGAGCACTATGCGCAGCTGTTTGCTAAAGCTGAAGCGTTACGCGATAGCTTAAACCTCAGCGTGCCAATTATTGGTACCGGGCATTTAACGACAGTGGGCGTGAGCTTAACCGAGTCGGTGCGAGAGATTTATGTCGGCAGCTTAACCGCTTTTCCCACCGATGCTTTTCCAGCGTTTGATTATCTGGCGCTGGGACATATTCACCGCCCACAAAAGGTGGCGGGCCTTGAGCATATTCGTTACAGCGGCTCGCCCATTGCCTTGAGTTTTGATGAAGGTCGACAACAAAAACAACTGTTGTGTGTTGATTTAGATAGCAACGGCTTGCAAAGCGTTGAAGTCTTGCCTATTCCTTGTTTTCAACGCTTGTTGTCTTTATCAGGCAGCTTAGCTGAGCTTGAGCAGCAGTTTGCTGAGTTGGCGCATGAGCTGGATCAGAACGCAGTGACTTGGCTGGAAATTCAGGTGCGAGCTGATGAGTATTACAGTGATTTAGAGGAGCGTGTCAGCGAGTTGTGCGCGCAATTGCCGGTTGAAGTGTTACGCGTGCGCCGTGTGCGCGGCACTACAGTAGCGGGATTAAGTGCGCAGAGTGGTGAAGTTTTGTCTGAGTTAACGCCCAATGAAGTCTTTGCGAAGCGTTTGCACAGTGAAGAGCTGAGTGCTGAGCAGGTGGCAGTCTTGCAAGGATTACATGCGCAAGTGTTAGCGCAGTTGCAGGAGGGCGAGCAATGAAGATTCTCAGTATTCGTCTAAAAAACATCAACGCCTTAAAGGGCGAGTGGAAGATTGATTTCACCCAAGAACCCTTTAATGGCAGCAGTTTATTTGCCATTACCGGGCCAACAGGTGCCGGTAAAACCACCTTGCTCGATGCCATTTGTTTAGCTTTGTACAGCCGCACACCGCGTATCAGCACGATCTCGCAAAGCAGTAATGAGTTGATGACGCGCCATACCAGCGATTGCTTGGTTGAAGTTGAGTTTGCCGTAAAAGATAAGGGCTACCGTGCCT
Source organism: uncultured Pseudomonadaceae bacterium (assembly GCA_947630465.1). Taxonomy (GTDB): domain Bacteria; phylum Pseudomonadota; class Gammaproteobacteria; order Pseudomonadales; family Pseudomonadaceae; genus Denitrificimonas. The sequence goes on along the minus strand of CANRHT010000063.1, from coordinate 4,428 downwards.
TTTGGAGTCAGCGCCGTGCCCGTGATAAAGCCGATGGTGCCTTGCAGCAAGCAAAAGCTGAACTGGCGCAGCTCGATGGCACCATTCTCACCGATAAGCTCAGTGAAAAAGCCAAAGCAGTCGAAGAGTTAACTGGGCTGGATTTTCAGCGCTTTACCCAGTCGATGTTGCTGGCGCAAGGTGGTTTTGCGGCGTTTTTAGAAGCCAATGCCAATGATCGCGCTGGGCTGTTAGAGCAATTAACCGGCACAGAAATTTACGGTGATATTTCACAGCGCGTGTTTGAGAGTCAGCGTGAGCAACGCCACCTTGTGGATAATTTGCGCAGCCGTGCCGAAGGTTTGCAATTGCTTGATGCCGACGAACTCAGTTGCGCGCAAGAGCAACTGCAAACACTGCAAGACGAGGTGAAGCAGCTTACACAGCAGCAAGAACAGCTGTATATGCAGCAACAATGGCGCAGTAATCTAGATCAGGCTGAGGCGGATCAGCAGCAGGCGCGAGCACAGTTGCAGCAGGTGCAGGCGCAGCGCGTGCAAGAGGCCGAGGCATTGCAGCGTTTAGCGCAGCATCAGCCCGCGGCGTTAATTGCTCCACAGTATAAAGCTGTGCAAGCAGCGCAGCAGTTGCTTGAGCGCAGTGAGCACAGTTTACGCAGCGCAGAAGAAAAAACAGAGCAGTGCGCGCAGCAGGTCAAGCAGATCGCTTGGCAGCACTATCAGTATGCGCAGCAGTCAGTTGAGTACGTTGATGCACAGTTGCTGGCGCAGACTCAGCGCCAGCAGAGCTTGCAGAAGCAACGTGAAGCGCATCCTGAGCATGCGTATTTAGCTGAGCATCTTAGTGCTTGGCGTCATCAGTTTGCCAGCTTCGCTAAACAGCAGCAGGACATTGCACAGCATCAACAGCAGCAGACTACTCTAGCCGCCGCAGTCCAGCAGGCCAGCGCTGAGCTGGATCAGCACAAAGCAGGGTTAGCGCAGCAACAGCAAGCGCTGCAGCCATTGCACAGTGCACAGCAGGCGCAACAGCAGGCGTTGGAGCAGTTGCTGGAGCAACGCAGCGTCAGTGATTGGCACGCGCAGCTCAATACCTTGCATGAGCACAGCGCGCATTATCAATGGTTATCGCAGTGCTATAGCGCAGAAAAAAACCAGCAGGCTGCCATGCAAGAGCGGCAGTTGCGTTTAGCTGAATTAGCCACGCAAATCAAACAACAGCAGCAGCGCCGACAAGAATTGCGTGAGCAGTATAAAAACCTGCAAGAGCAGGTTAAAGATAAACAGTATTTACTGCGTCAAGAGCAGCGCATTACCGACCTTGAACAGCAGCGTGCGCAGCTTCAAGAGGGTGCAGCTTGTCCTTTATGCGGCTCACATGAACACCCCGCTATTGCTAGCTATCAAGCATTGGATATTTCGCAGGCGGAACAGGCGCTGAGCGCTAAGCAGGCTGAATGTGAAGCGGTGAAAGAGCAGGGCATGGACTGTGCCGCAGCGCTGCTTAAACTTGAAACCAGCCAAGACAGCTTGCTGCAGCAACAAGATGAATCTCAGCAAGCGCTGCAGAAATTAGCCACGGATAAAGCCACGAGTTTAGCCGCACTGCAACTCAGTCAAACATTGAGTGAGGATGCCTTTAACACAGCGTTGCAATTGTATAAGCAGCAGCTGCAAGAAGGTCAGCAGCGAGTGCAAGAGATCAGTCGCGCGCAAGAGCGTCTCAAGGACAGTGAGCGCCAGTATGGGCAGGCTGAGCTTGCGCTACGCGAATTGCAGCAGAACATTGACAGTCAGCAGCATGCGCTTGAGCGTGATACTCAGCAGCAGGCTGAATTGGCTCAGCGTATTTATACGCAGCAACAGGACCTTGCACAGCAGCAAGCGCAGTTGCAGCAAGAGTTAGAGGCACTCGGTTACCCATTGCCGCAAGAGCCACAGGCTTGGCTCGCTGAGCGTCAACAACAGGCGCAGCAATGGCAGGCTGGTGCGACGCAGTTGGCGCAGTTGAGTGTGCAGATTGCTGAGCTGAATCATCAGCATAAAAATGCCCTGCAGTTGTGTCACGCGGCCAAAGCGCAGTGGCAAGCGCTGGCTGTGCCTGAGGGTGCGCCTTGTCCTGCAGAGGCTGATCCAGCGCAGCGTGTGCAGGCGTTGCAAGCACAATTACACAACGCGCACAGCCAATATGCTCAGCTGCAAGGGCAGGTCGACAGTTTAGCTGAGCACTTAGTTGAGGCCAAAGCAGCCCATGCGCAGCAGTGTACGGAATGGCAGACGTGTTTAGCCTCCAGCCCCTTTGACGATCAAGCCGCATTTGAGCAGGCTTTATTACCCAGCGAGCAAGCGCAACACTTACAGGCGTTAAAAGACAGCATCGATCACGCTCAGCAGCAAGCGGATACGCTCTTGGCTGCTGCAATAAAGCGCTTGAACACATTAAATGAGCAGGCGCAGAGCACTTTGAGCAGTGTTGAACTGGGTGAGCAGCGTAATGCATTAGATATGCAGTTAAGCGAACGCAATCGTCAGTTGGGCAGCGAACAGCATAAACTGCACACGGATGCGACTCATCGCCAGACCCAGCAAAGCTTACTGAATGATATTGAGCAGCACAGCCAGTTGTATGACCAGTGGGCGCAGTTGAGCGGTCTGATTGGTTCTGCCGATGGCAGTAAATACCGTAAATTTGTGCAGGGCTTGACCTTGGATCACTTAGTGATTCTTGCCAATCAACAGCTGGCAACCTTACACAATCGCTACCAGCTCAGTCGTTGTCAGCAAGGCGAGTTGCATATTCAGGTGGTTGATACCTGGCAGGCTGATATTCAGCGTGACACGCGAACATTATCAGGCGGTGAAAGCTTTTTAGTCAGTTTGGCATTGGCGCTGGCTTTGTCTGAACTGGTCAGTCATAAAACTCGTATTGATTCACTGTTTTTAGATGAAGGATTTGGCACCTTAGACAGTGAGACCCTAGAAATGGCCCTGAATGCATTGGATAACCTCAATGCTGAAGGTAAAACCATTGGCATTATCAGTCACGTGGAAGCCTTAAAGGAGCGTATTCCTGTGCAAATTAAAGTGCGCAAAAGTGCCGGCATGGGCTACAGCAGCTTGGATGAGTGTTACCGGGTGAACTAAGCCGTGCGCTGCAGTCTAAGCAGGCACTGGTCTACCTTGCTGCTTGAGCCTGTTACAATAGCGCCCGAAAATCAGCAGTGTGGTCAATCGACTCTGCTGCTGGTGTCTAGATAAGCCTTAGTCTTTTTGAGCCTGCACGCTGATGGCGTTAGGTTTTGATCCTGTTCTTATATTTCAATAACTAAGAGATACAATGAATTCTATATCGATACAGTCGTATATATGTGTGCTTTTCGCCTGCGCTATCCCCACTATGGCCTTGGCTGAGCAGGAGGCTACCTTTGAGAGTTCCAATCATGAATCGAACAAGACACTCTCCACTTATGCCTATGATTTAATTAAGCCTGTGCCAGCGCAGCCTTATTGGACTGTGCAAGCCAGTGTCTACACCAAACACTTTAGGCCCGACTCGAAGCACAATAATAATCAAGACTTGATCGGTTTAGAGCGTCATACAGAAAACAGTTACCTGCTGGGCGGAGCAACCTTTCGCAACTCTTATTCACAGCGTTCCTATTACGGTTATGTGGGCAAGCGTTATGCATTTTCCGGTACGCCTTTTTATAGCAAGCTGACAGCGGGGCTCTTGTACGGATACAAAGATGAATACCGCGATAAAATTCCGCTCAACCGTTTTGAAATTGCGCCAGCCATTATTCCATCCTTAGGCGTTAAGTACCGCCGGGTGGGGGCAGAGGTTTTGTTGTTGGGTACTGCAGCGACCATGATTAATATTAATTTTGAACTCTAATCAGCGCTGATCAGTATTGCAGTGAGTCGTCAACGCTGAATGCCGACTCCAATAAGCTTAAAGACTGAACTCATTTTACCCCGTCACCTGCAATGGGCGACGGGGTTTTTTTATGCTATAGCCCGCCACAAACACTCGCGTAAAACACCTGCATAGCCAAGGATTAGTCTCTGCAGTTGAGCCTGACAAACCCGCTGAGCGTGCGAGTTTAATTGTGAATCCTTGGTCACAATTAGAAATATGTATTTACTTGAAATTATTTTAAAAATTTTTGATTTTAGTTTTTTCGGTTAAATTCACCGAAAAATAGCTAAATAAGCTAAAAAAGCGCAAAAAATCATTAAATTCGAGTTTATAAGAGCGCCTACAAATGGCGAATAGACTAAAGCAGGGGGTTATCTTGCGCTGCTCTAGCTTGTTAAATTTGCACTGACACACCGCATTTCTAACCTCAAATAAAAACAATGGTGAGCACTATGCAAGATGACAAAACAAATGCTGCTGCCTACTGGTCGGCTAACCTTCGCTTAATCG
>CANRHT010000062.1 GCA_947630465.1 uncultured Pseudomonadaceae bacterium | reverse complement strand
TTGTACGAGCTAGATCCAGCGCTTAAATGAATTACGCCATGCATGGGCATGGCGTAATTGTATGGCAGAGTCTTATTGCTGATCGGCATACACCTGATCAAAAATACCACCGTCATTAAAGTGAGTTTTTTGAATCTCAGACCAGCTACCAAATGTGGCTTCCACGGGCATGAAATCAACTTTTGGGAAACGGTCAGCAAATTCAGTCAGAATCTCTTGATTGCGTGGACGCAAATAGTTATTGGCGGCAATACGCTGTGCTTCATCAGACCATAAGTAGGTTAAGTAGGCTTCAGCCAGTGCGCGTGAGCCTTTACGATCGACGACTTTATCCACCACGGTGACCGGTGGCTCAGCTTCTGCGCTGACACTGGGGTACACCACTTCAAAACTGCCACGCCCAAACTCACGGGCGATCATTTCAGCTTCGTTTTCAAAGGTCACCAATACATCGCCAATTTGGTTTTGGATAAAGGTGCTGGTTGCTGCACGTCCGCCGGTATCCAGCACTGGCGCTTGTCTAAAGAGTTTACCCACGAATTCTTGTGCTTCTTGCGCACTACCACCGTTTTTCAACACGTAGGCCCAAGCTGATAGGTAAGTGTAGCGACCATTGCCCGATGTTTTTGGGTTGGGTACGATAACTTGCACGCCATCTTTCAATAAGTCAGGCCAGTCTTGCAGGTTTTTTGGATTACCTTTGCGCACAATTAAAACTGTGGCCGAAGTAAAAGGTGCGCTGTTATTAGGTAAACGCTCAGCCCAGTTTTCTGGGATCAACTTGCCGTATTCGTATAAGGCATTGATGTCGGTCGCCATGTTCATGGTGATCACGTCTGCGGGCAAGCCATCAATCACCGAGCGTGCTTGTTTGCTGGAGCCGCCGTGTGACATTTGAATTTGTGCAGCTTTATTGCCTTGCTCCACCCAATGCTTTTGAAAAGCAGGGTTGTAATCTTTATAAAAATCGCGCATCACATCATAAGAAACGTTCAGTAATGGAGCAGCTTGCAGCGCGCTGACAGCGCTTAAGCTAAGGGCGATAAATGAGGCTGTGAACAAGCGTTTCATGCTGTGATCCTTGAGAAGAAGTGCTGAAGGTGATCACTATAGAGAGCGCTTGTTATGCTGTAAAAGAATTAAAAGTAATTTTGATATATCTTTTTGTTTGTTTTAGGCATTAAAAAACCCTCGCCAGGAGGGTCTTTTAATCAGTCGGCCAACTTACATATTCGGGTAATTTGGACCACCGGTACCTTCAGGTGCAACCCAAGTGATATTTTGTGCAGGATCTTTAATATCACAGGTTTTACAGTGCACGCAGTTTTGTGCGTTGATTTGAAACTTTTGCTCGCCATTATCTTGGGTGACGATTTCATACACGCCAGCCGGGCAGTAGCGCTGGGCAGGCTCATCGTACATCGCGAGGTTTTTGCCTAATGGAATACTAGCGTCGGCCAATTTCAAGTGGCATGGCTGGATTTCTTCATGGTTGGTGTTGGATAAAAATACCGAGCTGAGTTTATCAAAGCTCAATTTGCCATCAGGCTTTGGATACACAATTTTTTTCGAGTCGGCAGCGAGCTTGAGCTTAGCGTAGTCCGGAGTGGTGTCACGCAAGGTAAAGGGGATTTTACCGCCAAAGATATTTTGGTCGATAAAGTTAAAGGCACCACCCAATACTGCACCAAACTTATGGATCGCTGGGCCAAAGTTGCGGCTGCAGAATAGATCTTCGTACAACCAGCTGGCTTTAAAACCATCCACATAAGCAGTCAGTTCGTCGCCACCTTCGCGGCCTTGTAAGATTGCATCTGCTGCGGCTTCAGCAGCCAACATGCCAGACTTCATCGCCGTGTGGTTGCCTTTGATTTTGGCAAAGTTCAGCGTACCTAAATCACAGCCGATCAGTGCGCCGCCTGGGAAAACCATTTTCGGTAATGAGTTCAGACCACCTTTAGTCAGTGCACGCGCACCATAAGCAACGCGGGTACCGCCTTCTAAGTATTGGCTGATCACAGGGTGATGCTTGTAACGCTGGAACTCATCAAAAGGTGACAGGTGCGGGTTGCTGTATGACAGGTCAATAATCATACCCACAGCCACTTGGTTGTTTTCTGTGTGATACAGGAAAGAGCCGCCTGGGTTGTCATTGTCCAACGGCCAGCCAGCCGTGTGCACCACTAAGCCTTCTTCATGTTTGGCCGGGTCAATATCCCAGATTTCTTTAATACCGATACCGTAATGCTGAGCATCGGCTTCACTGTCAAGGTTGTAGCGCTTAATCAGTTGCTTACCGATATGGCCACGGCAGCCCTCAGCAAAGAAGGTGTATTTAGCACGCAACTCCATGCCTGGTGTGTACATGCCGTCTTTAGGGTTGCCATCGCGGTCGACGCCCATATCGCCGGTTAAAATACCGTACACGGCGCCGTCTTCATTAATGAGAGCTTCTTGCGCGGCAAAGCCTGGGTACACTTCTACACCGAGGTTTTCCGCTTGTTCAGCCAACCAGCGGCACAAGTTACCCAAGGAGATAATATAGTTGCCTTGGTTATGCATGGTTTTAGGTACAAAAAAATCGGGTATTTTTTGCCCGTTCTCAGCGTTTTTTAATAAATAAATATCGTCACGCTGCACAGGGGTATTCAGCGGAGCACCTAATTCTTTCCAGTTGGGAAATAATTCATCCAGTGCGCGTGTCTCAAATACAGCACCCGATAGAATGTGGGCGCCGACTTCGGAGCCTTTCTCAACGACACAGACACTGAGTTCTTTACCCGCGTCTGCAGCTTTTTGTTTCAGTCGGCATGCCGCTGAAAGCCCCGATGGGCCTGCACCGACGATGACAACATCGAACTCCATAAATTCGCGTTCCACAAGCTATCTCCTACGCACGTTGCACGTTGTTTTATTTTTCAAGGCTTTTGTTTTTCACGGACATCGTGATTGTTTTGCGCATTATATCTATCATGGCGTTGTCGTCCAATGCAAACGATCGTTTGAATTTTTCAGCGCTATGCTGGAGTATTAGAAAAATATAGGTTAAAAAGGCTGAACTGTTGCCTTGACCGCTCTAGATGTTGCGTTCAAGATAACAAAACTTGTGTACTTAACCGATCAGTTGGTTATATATTCGCTCAACTGCATCATCCGCGCTGAGATTAACTTGGCACCATTTATGTATTCACCCGAGATAACGAGGAAACCATGAAGGTTCTAGTAGCTGTCAAACGAGTGGTTGACTATAACGTAAAGGTTCGCGTTAAAGCGGACAATTCTGGCGTTGATCTCGCCAACGTTAAAATGTCTATGAACCCTTTTTGCGAAATTGGCGTTGAAGAAGCCATCCGCTTAAAGGAAAAAGGAATTGCAACTGAAGTGGTTGCAGTCTCCATTGGTCCTACCGCTGCCCAAGAGCAGTTGCGTACAGCTTTAGCGCTGGGTGCTGACCGTGCAATTTTAGTTGAGACAGCCGATGAGTTGAACTCACTCGCGGTGGCTAAACTGCTTAAAGCTGTGGTTGATCAAGAGCAGCCGCAGTTGATTATGCTGGGTAAGCAAGCCATCGACAGTGATAACAACCAAACCGGTCAAATGCTCGCTGCATTAACAGGTTATGCGCAAGGTACTTTTGCTTCTAAAGTTGAGGTGGCTGGCGATAAAGTTAATGTAACCCGTGAAATTGATGGTGGTTTGCAAACTGTTGCACTGAATTTGCCAGCCATTGTGACCACTGACTTGCGCTTGAATGAGCCACGTTATGCGTCACTGCCCAACATCATGAAAGCCAAGAAAAAGCCGCTGGAAACTGTCACTCCAGATTCTTTAGGCGTTTCTACCGCATCCACAGTACAGACTTTAAAAGTTGAAGCACCGGCGACACGCAGTGCGGGTATTAAAGTTAAAGATGTGGCTGAATTGGTTGAGAAACTTAAAAACGAGGCGAAAGTAATCTAATGGCTATTTTAGTTATTGCTGAACATACTAACGACGCTCTAGGTGCTGCTACTTTGAACACAGTTTCGGCGGCTAAAGCCATAGGTGCTGATGTTCACGTCCTGGTTGCAGGTGCTGGATGTGCTGCAGTGGCTGAAGCTGCTGCAAAAATTGATGGCGTCAGCAAAGTATTATGTGCTGATAATGCAGCTTTTGCTCATCAGTTACCGGAAAACGTTGCACCGCTGATTGCGCAGTTAGGTAAAGAGTATTCGCATATTCTTGCTGCTGCGACCACAACAGGTAAAAACGTCTTACCACGTGTGGCAGCGCTGCTGGACGTTGATCAGATCTCTGAAATCATTGCAGTAGAAAGCGCTGATACTTTTAAGCGTCCTATCTATGCCGGTAACGCCATTGCTACCGTGCAATCAAGTGCTGCAATTAAAGTGATCACCGTGCGTGGTACGGGTTTTGATGCCGCTGCTGCCGAAGGTGGTTCAGCAACCATTGAAGCGGTAACAACAGGCGCTGATGCGGGTATTTCTGCTTTTGTTGGCGAAGAGTTGGCGAAATCTGATCGTCCTGAGTTAACTGCTGCTAAGGTGATTATTTCGGGCGGTCGCGGTATGCAAAACGGTGAGAATTTTGCAATGCTCAACCGTATTGCTGACAAGCTTGGCGCAGCAGTGGGTGCTTCACGTGCTGCAGTTGACGCAGGTTTTGTACCCAACGATATGCAAGTGGGCCAGACGGGTAAAATTGTTGCACCAGAGCTGTACATTGCTGTGGGTATTTCCGGTGCCATTCAACACTTGGCCGGCATGAAAGATTCTAAAGTGATCGTCGCGATCAACAAAGATGAAGATGCGCCGATTTTCCAAGTGGCAGACTATGGTTTAGTCGCAGATTTATTTGATGCGATTCCAGAGTTAGAAAAAGCCCTCTAAGAGCGCTTGGTTGTAAAAAACCCGCCTGCTGGCGGGTTTTTTATGGCGTAATATAAATCATTTAAACCAACCCTCGATCTGTGGAGCCTTATGAAGCAGCGATATGTAGTGACCGCTCTGTGTGCTGCGCTAACCAGTGCCGCGCCAAGTGTGTTGTATGCACAGCAACAGGCCTGTGAAACGCTGATAGCCGTGAGCTACGCAAAGGAGTCTGCAACTGATTTGCCACCGACTGCTGGCGCAGGGTTGTCGATTTCGAACGCAGAGTTGTTACAGCAACTGGCGCAGGCTACGCAATTGCAGATCCAAGTGCAGAGCGCGTCACGCCAACAAGCCTTCGCCGATGTACGCAGCGGGCGGGTTGATTTGATTATTGGCACGATGTCCGCCACGCAGCAGCATGCGGATCTTGACTACCTGACACCTGTTTTTGCGCGGCAAACCTATCGTTTATGGCGGCGCAGTGCGGAGCAACTATCCCTTGAACACTGGCCAGAGCTTGCGGGGTTGCGTGGCGTGCAGGTATTAAAAGCCTCTTTACCTGCGGATTTTGCTCAGCAGGTACAGCAGCACAATTGGCCGATGCAGTCGGTTGCAGACTTGGATCAAGCGATTGATTTGATCTTGGAGGGTGAGGCGGACTACCTCGTTGCCGAGCAGCGCATGTTTGAACAACACTTAGCGCACAGGGAGTTAACATCGCACTTTGAATACAATGCATCTGCAGTGGCAACCCGGGGTGTGTTGACTGCGCTGAGTAAGGATTCAGCATGCAATAGCGCATCGCTGCGTAACACACTCAATAAAGCCTTAGCTCAGCTTGATACCGCTCAGTAAGCGTATGCAGCAACAAAAAAGCCCAGCACATGCTGAGCTTTTCAGTGAGCGTTACAGTATTAGTTACGTTTTTGCAGTGCCGCAATACGCACTTCTAATGGCGGGTGGCTCATTAATAAACCGGCCAAGCCTTCTTTTAAACTGCCGCTGATACCAAATGCAGTTAAAGCTTTAGGCATTTCAGACTCAATACGCTGATCGCTACGTAAGCGATTTAAAGCGGCAATCATCGCGTGCTTGCCAGCCAAATCCGCGCCTGCTTCGTCGGCACGAAATTCTCGGCGGCGTGAGAACCACATCACGATGATACTGGCCAATAAACCCAGCACTAATTCCGCAGCAATGGTGGCGACAAAGTAGCCAATGCCGCGGCCGTCTTCGTTCTTTAACAGTACGCGGTCGACGAAATCACCGATGATGCGCGCAAAGAACATCACAAAGGTGTTCACGACACCTTGCAGCAGGGCCATAGTCACCATGTCACCGTTGGCAACGTGCCCAATCTCGTGTGCCAGTACCGCTTTAACTTCGTCTTGTGAGAAGTTATTGAGCAGGCCTTGGCTGACTGCGACTAGCGCATTGTTGCGGTTCCAGCCGGTGGCAAAAGCGTTCGCTTCATGGGCTGGGAAAATACCCACCTCAGGCATACCTATACCGGCTTGCTGAGCCAGTTGCTCTACGGTTTGTAATAACCACTTTTCTTGGTGCGTACGCGGCTGATCAATCACTTGTGTGCCAGTGCTGCGTTTGGCCATCCATTTTGAAATAAATAAAGAGATCAATGAACCGGTAAAACCAAAGACTGCACAGAAGATTAATAAATCACCGTGGTTTTGTCCGGTATAACGATCAACGCCTAATAAACTGAGCGTGACACTGGCAACCAGTAGCACGGCAATGTTCGTCGCTAAGAATAAAAAAATACGCATCATGTGCGAAACGCTCCAAAAGAGTAAACAGGTGAACTATATAAGGGCTAAGCCTGCGCGCTTCAAGGGGCTGAGTGTTGCAAACTGTGTCAATTGTGCGGTACGGGTCGCTGAAAAAACAACTGCATCAACTCGATAACGCGCTCGCTGTATTGCCCTTGTAGTGCTTCACGCAGCTGATTGGCCAAACTGCCTTGTGGGCGGCGTATGCTCGGTGGCGCATCATCCAGCGTGCTGGGTAGCGGCACCACTGCGTTACTGAGGCGCAAGAAGGCTTTTTCACAGAGCTCCACTTGATCGACCGCCTCAAAACGAATGGTGCTGTGGTAACGCAAATAGCCTTCTTCAGCCAGCCATAAAAACGTACTTAAACAGCGTTGCTGACGATCACTGGGTAAGCCGAACTCGTCAGGTGGGATATAGCCGATTAAATCATCCATATACAGTGTGGTTTTCTTAGGGAAGGCCTGATAAAGCATCAGCAGGCCTTTGGCTGCATCCTTGTAAAAATCGTCAATATGAAGATCCATGCACACTCACTGACGGTAGGTTTTTAAGAAGTTTCCGATACGACCAATCGCTTGCTCAAGGTCATCCACGCGCGGCAAAGTCACCACGCGGAAGTGATCCGGCCACGGCCAGTTGAAAGCTGTGCCTTGTACCACTAAAAGCTTTTCAGAGAGCAATAAATCCAGCACGAATTTTTCATCGTTATGGATGGGGCAGATTTTTGGATCAATACGTGGGAAGGCATAGAGTGCGCCCATCGGTTTGACGCAGCTGACGCCTGGGATGTCATTCAACAGTTCCCAAGTACGGTTACGCTGCTCCAGCAAGCGGCCTTGTGGCAGGATCAGGTCATTGATGCTCTGATAGCCGCCCAATGCGGTTTGAATGGCATGCTGGGCTGGCACGTTCGCGCATAAACGCATATTGGCTAAAATATCCAAGCCTTCAATGTAGCTGCGTGCACGGTGCTTAGGGCCAGAAATCGCCACCCAACCCGAACGGAAACCAGCAACCCGGTAGGATTTGGATAAACCATTAAAGGTTAAGCACAATACATCGGTCGCCAGCGAGCCGGTGCAAATATGCACAGCATCATCGTAGAGAATCTTGTCGTAGATTTCGTCAGAGAACACCACCAGATTATGCTGGCGCGCCAATTCTAAAATATCCAACAGCACTTCTTTAGAGTACACCGCGCCCGTTGGGTTATTGGGGTTGATTAAGACAATGGCCTTGGTATTGCTGGTGATCTTCGAGCGCATGTCATCGATATCAGGAAACCAGTTGGCTTGCTCATCGCACAAATAATGCACAGGTTTGCCGCCAGCTAAACTGGTCGCTGCTGTCCATAAAGGATAGTCAGGCGCAGGCAGCAAGACTTCATCATTGTTGTTGAGCAGCGCTTGTAAGGTCATCACAATCAGTTCAGATACGCCGTTGCCCAGATAAATATCTTCAACGCCAACGCCTTCAACATTTTTTTGCTGGTAGTACTGCATGATGGCTTTACGGGCGCTGAACAAGCCTTTGGAATCACTGTAACCCTGTGCAGTGGGCAAATTGCGCATCACATCCTGCAGGATTTCCTCTGGAGCTTCGAAGCCAAAGGGTGCAGGATTACCAATGTTAAGTTTAAGAATGCGCTGGCCTTCGTCTTCAAGACGTTTGGCGTGTTTAAGTACAGGGCCTCGAATGTCATAACAAACGTTAGCGAGCTTGTTCGATTTGCTGAACTGCATGATGTTGAGTATCCCAAATAAAAAGGTCAATAAGGGGCATTGTGTCGATAAAAAGCGATGTTGAACGCGCCACAGTGAGTTGCCCGTGCACTGATAAAGCTGTTTTAAATAAATCAGCCGTGTTAAGTGCTTAAGTGTGCCTATCATACGACTGTGCTAGCAAAGGTGAAAGGGAGCGTTGAGCTTGGCTTGATCCTTTAATTGGAGAATACGATGAAAAAAGTTGAAAAAACCACAGAGCAATGGCGTGAGCAGTTGTCGGATGAACAGTTTCGCGTCTGCCGTATGGCGGGTACTGAGCGGCCTTTTACCGGCGAATATTGTGCGCCAACCTTTACTGGCGTGTTTCATTGCGTCTGTTGTGATCAGCCGTTATTTGACGCACAGCATCAGTTTGACGCCGGTTGTGGGTGGCCCAGTTACGGGCAACCAATCAGCCCCGATGCGCTGACTGAACGCACCGATAACAGCCTAATGATGCAGCGCGTTGAAGTGGTGTGTGCCGGTTGTGATGCGCATTTGGGGCATGTGTTTCCTGATGGTCCAGCACCAACGGGTTTACGTTATTGCATTAACTCTGTGGCCTTACAATTGAAACCTGCGTAGAGCGCGCAAGAGTAATGAGCAAACTGCAGTAGGGGAGAGTGATGACCGCCTTGGAAAATGATTTGATGAATGAGTTTTTGCAGCGCGCCAATCGCATGCTGCAACATATTGAGCCTTTAGTGCCTAAACCTGCTGAAGCCATTGATTGGACGCAGGTGTACGCCGCGAGCTGGCAGCGTAAAGGCAATCACAGCTTTTTTCGCCCGATTCCGTTGGGGGCTGATATTCGTCTGGCTGATTTGCTTGGTGTAGAGCAGCAGCGCGAACAATTACTGCGCAACACACAACAGTTTATGCGCGGCTTTCCAGCCAACCACGCCTTGCTGTGGGGCGCGCGCGGCACTGGAAAGTCATCTATTGTGCGTGCGTTACTGGCTGAGTATGCCGAGCAGGGGCTGCGCTTGATTGAAGTGGAGCGCAATGAGCTGGCGGATTTGCCCTTTATTGTTGAATCCCTGGCAGGCTTGCCGCAGCACTTTATTGTGTTCTGTGATGATCTGTCTTTTGAGGCCGGCGAAAGTGATTACCGCATCTTAAAAAGCGTGCTCGATGGCTCGTTAGAACGCGCGCCAGATAATGTACTGCTGTATGCCACCTCCAATCGCCGCCACTTACTGCCTGAACAGCACAGCGATAATCAGCATTGGCAGCACGGCGATGGTGGCGAATTGCATCCCAGTGAAGCAGTCGAGGACAAAATTGCCCTGTCGGATCGTTTTGGTTTGTGGCTGTCGTTTTATCCTTTCAGTCAAGAACACTATTTAGATGTAGTGCAGCACTGGATTGCTGAATATGCGCGCCCTACACAGTTGGCTTGGCAGTTTAAAGAGGAGGACGCGAAGCAGGCGATCAGTTGGGCGCTGGCGCGTGGTAACCGCAATGGCCGCTGCGCCGCACAGTTTGCTAAACAATGGGTCGGTTTGCAGTTGTTAACGCAAACGCAAGAGTGATCACAGCAGCCTGCACGGCTGTGCAGGTTGTATCTTGGGTTAATGCCGTGCAGGCCCTATACTGCGCGCCTAGATTTTAAGGGGATTGCACCATGACGACGACTACGCCGTACGTTGAACAACATATTAAGCTGTTAGCACATTTACGCACGATTTTAGTCGCTGTGGCTGATGCTGAAGTTGTACCGGAAAATCATCATGCTTTATTTCTTGAGCGTTTTGACGAGATGACCGCCAGCTTGGCTGAAAGTACTGAAGATTTGTATGTCGGTCAGGACATCATCAGCCAAGTGTTTCAGCGTTACCCGCAAATCGCTCACTTAGTACCACGTGATTTATTATGGTTTTTTGGTGGCGACTGTTTGCACTTTATGCCTGACGAAGAAATTGACAAATATCAGCAGCTTGAAGACCGTCGTTATGCCGCGTTAGAAAATGGCGAGGATTTCGATTGGAATCAAGAGATTCAGCTGATGTTTATGCCGCAAAACGCTCCAGAGCATTAATTTCCAACTATTTTCACAAAAGTGCTTGACGAGATGGCAGATGCTCCGTAATATGCGCGCCACTTCCAAGCAATAACGCACAGCGCTAAAGCTACGGAGTTGCAAGCTTTAAGAAGCTCATAGGATGCGTCCCCTTCGTCTAGTGGCCTAGGACACCGCCCTTTCACGGCGGTA
>CANRHT010000061.1 GCA_947630465.1 uncultured Pseudomonadaceae bacterium | reverse complement strand
TCAGAATATATGCTGCGCTTTAACCGCGACTGGCGTATCAATGCTGACTGGATGTGGGATCAAGATACACACCGCACTCGTTCAGGCAGCGTGATGACGCATTATCAATCCCAAGATGATTTGAATAAGATTGTTAATTTTGGTTATCGCTACCGTAACGACAGCAACCATTACAATTATGATACCGGTCGTTGGGAAACAGGCAGCTCTGACTATATAGATCCAGTCTCAAAAAAGGTCTACAAAGACTTCTACAAAATCGAACAAACCGACGCCTCTATCATGTGGCCAGTGGTCCCGCGCTGGAACGTGATTGCCCGCTGGCAGTATGACTACAACCGCAACAGCACCTTGGAAGCCTTCGGTGGTTTTGAATATGACAGCTGCTGTTGGAAACTGCGTTTAATCAACCGCTACTGGGTCGATTATGACGAACAAAATGTATCGCCACTGGACAACCGTAAAGGTGATCACGGGGTTTTCCTGCAGATCATTCTTAAAGGTCTCGGTGGTGTAACCGGTAATAAAGTAGAGACATTCCTCGATGAAGGCATTCAAGGCTACCGTGAACGTGAAGACAATGCTTATTAAACCCCTATCCGCGTTAATTCTGGCCAGCAGCATGCTGGCCGCTAACGCCTTTGCCGCTGAGCAGCCACTGGATCGTATCGCTGCGATTGTCGATAACGATGTAGTGATGTTCAGCCAATACCAGTCACGCCTCAAAGAAGTGCAACAAACCATTAACAAACGTGGTGTGGATGTACCTTCCGAAGATATTCTGCGCCAGCAAGTCATGGAGCGACTGATTATTGATGCCATTCAGCTACAGATGGCTGAACGTTCGGGCATTCGCATCAGCGATGAGGAACTCAGCGAATCGATGGCGACTATTGCTGAGCGCAACGGCCTAACTCAACGCGAGTTTGAGCAAGCTTTAGCCGCTGACGGTTTGAGCTTAAGCGATGCACAAGAGCAAATCCGTCAGGAAATGTTGATCAGCCGTGTGCGTCAATACCGTGTTGCCGAACGCATTCAAGTGACTGACCAAGAAGTGCAAAACTTCTTAGCCTCGGACCTGGGCAAAATGCAATTGGCGGAAGAGTACGAACTGGCCAATATTTTGATTCCAGTACCCGATGGCGCTAGCAGCGAAGAGTTGGGGCAAGCCGAGAAAACCGTTGCCACTATTGTTGAGCAACTGGAGAAAGGCGGTGATTTCGCCCAATTAGCCATTCGTTACTCCGCTAGCGAAAATGCACTAGAAGGCGGCGAGATGGGCTGGCGTAAAGCCGCGCAACTGCCACCCCCCTTTGACCGTATGCTGGCCACTATGGCGGTGGGGCAAATCACCCCACCCTCACGCACCGCTGGCGGCATTATTATGCTGAAACTGCTGGATAAACGTGGCGGTGATGTTGTTTACCGTGATGAAACGCATGTGCGTCATATCCTGCTCAAGCCCAGCGAAATTCGCAGTGCAGAAGCCACACGCACCCTAGCAACCCGCTTGTATGAGCGCCTGCGCAGTGGTGAAGATTTTGCACAGTTGGCCAAACAGTTCTCTGAAGACCCAGGCTCTGCCCTCAATGGCGGCGATCTCAACTGGATCGATCCAAATTCCTTGGTGCCAGCCTTCCGTGAAGAAATGGCACGTACGGCCATTGGCGAGCTGTCTCAGCCTTTTGAAAGCCAATTCGGCTGGCACGTACTGCAAGTATTGGATCGTCGCAGCACTGATAGCAGCGTTCAAATGCGCGAACAACAAGCGCTCAACCTGCTACGCAACCGTAAATATGATGAAGAACTTCAGACTTGGTTACGCCAAATTCGTGACGAAGCCTATGTGGAGATTAAAAACCTATGACTTTGCGCTTTGCTTTAACACCCGGTGAGCCGGCTGGTATCGGCCCTGATTTGTGCTTGATGCTCGCTCATGAAGTACAACCTTACCCTGTTATCGCGATTACCAATCGTCAACTCCTCACTGAGCGCGCAGCCAAGCTGGGGCTTAAAGTACAACTCTTGGATGTGCAGCCTGGCAGCTGGCCTGACAAACCCGCACCGGCGGACAGCCTCTATGTGTGGGATACGCCGCTGTACGAGCCAGTGGTCGCCGGCCAACTGAATCAAGCCAATGCCCAGCACGTGCTGGAAACACTGACACGCGCCGGCCAAGGCTGCTTGGATGGTGTGTTCAGCGGCATGATTACCGCGCCTGTGCACAAAGGCATTATCAACGATGCGGGCGTGCCCTTCTCTGGCCATACCGAGTTTTTACAAGAGCTGACCCAGTCACCCCAGGTGGTGATGATGCTCGCCACTCATGGTTTGCGTGTGGCCTTGGTGACCACACACTTACCGCTGCGTGAGGTGGCGGATGCCATTACCAGCGAACGCATTGAGACCATTACGCGTATTTTGCATAGCGATTTACAGCAAAAATTTGCGATCAAAAATCCACGTATTTTAGTCTGTGGTCTTAATCCACATGCTGGTGAAGACGGTCACTTAGGCCGTGAAGAGCTGGATATTATTGAGCCAACGCTGGAACGCTTGCGCGCTGAAGGCATGAACTTAATCGGTCCATTGCCTGCAGATACGTTGTTTACACCCAAGAACCTTAAACAATGCGATGCGGTACTGGCGATGTATCACGATCAAGGCTTACCGGTGCTGAAACACCGTGGCTTTGGCTCAGCAGTGAACATCACCTTAGGCATGCCCATTATTCGCACCTCAGTGGATCATGGTACGGCTCTGGATTTAGCGGGTACCGGTGAGATTGATACCGGCAGCTTACATATTGCTCTAGAAACCGCTTATCAAATGGCGGCGAGCAAGCCTGTTTAAGCCTCAAACAACAACGCCAGCTTATATCCATACGTTGGCGTTGTTAGACAGCACAACTCAATCAGTCACGCTTACGTAAACGGTACTGCAGAGGCACTTGATCAATGCCTTTGATGGTGACATCAAGGTTCTTCCACAAGCCATCTTTAATACCGTAGACACAGCCATAAATGGAGAGCTTTTGCCCGCGGTGCCAAGCGTTCTGCACAATGGCGGTGTGACTCACATTAGCCACCTGCTCAATCGCATTCAGCTCGCATAAGCGATCAACACGCTCCTCTTCAGTCGCCAGCTTTGCCAGCTCATCATAGTGCTCATAATGCAGATCACGAATGCCGCGCAGCCAGGCATCGGTTAAGCCCACTTGTTTATCTTGCATCGCCGCGCGTACACCACCACAGCCATAGTGACCCGTGACTAAAATATGCTTAACTTTGAGCACGTCAACCGCATACTGAATCACTGACAAACAGTTCAGGTCAGTGTGTAAAACAACGTTACCCACGTTACGGTGCACAAATAAATCACCCGGTAACATGCCGACGATTTCATTGGCCGGAACACGGGCATCTGAGCAGCCAATCCACAAATATTCGGGTGCTTGCTGCTTAGCCAGCTTCTCAAAAAAAGCCGGATCTTCGCGCTTGATTGACTCAGACCACTGCACGTTATTATCAAACAGCTGTTGTAATTCAGGCATAATTTCCTCAGTTATCTCATATGTCTTAAACACGTATCTGCAGTTTGACCCATTTAAAAGACCTGCAGTCACACTTTATTTTCAGTTCTCATCATCTGCAAACAAAGTACAGACCATCACTAAGGCATCTTCATGCCCAGTAGCCGCCGGATAATAATCACGGCGACGACCAATTTCATTAAAACCAAAACGCTCATATAAACGATAAGCCGACTGGTTAGAAGCGCGCAGCTCTAAGAAGCACTCCACACAACCACGCTGAGTGGCGCGCTGCATTAAATGCTCCAGTAGTTGCAAACCTAGCCCTTTGCCTTGCTCCTGCACCGCTACGGCAATGTTCAGCAAATGGGCTTCATCCAAGACTTGGCTGATCACGCCGTGACCGACATGTTGATGATCCACGGTCATCATCCAGCACTCATAACTGGTCAAAGCATCCAGATAAAGTTTGCGCGTCCAAGGATGAGAAAAAGCTTGGCTTTCCAGCGCCAGTACAGAATCTAAATCAGCCTCCTGCATCAGGCGAAACTCAAGCTTACTCGTCATGTTGCACCTGCCAAATATTGCGTACCGCGCACATGCTCTGCCAAATCTCACGCTTGAGTAATGGCTGCTCCAGCACTGTTTCTAGGCTGGGCAAACTCCACAGCTGTACGTTATCCATAAACGGCTGCGGGCTGTACAACGGTGTCGACTCCTCAGCATTACCAAAGCGGACCGCTTGCTGACCGACCAGCCATATCGCACGGATAGTCGCATTGTGTAGTTCCATACTTAATAGATCACGCACACAGGCGCGGGCGGCGTCAGCATGCTGTGCGCCCATTAACTGACCACCACGCAGCATCGGCCACACAAAAGGCGTACCTTGACGCAAAAACTGCGGCTGATCGGTTAACCCTGCAGCACGCAGCATATCTTTGAGCAGCTGGTAATCTGGATCACGGCTTTGAAAGGCTTCACCGGTGGGCAAGTCCACCAATAATAAGCAGTTATCTGCACGTAAAATCTGCAAAGCAAAACGTGGAATAGGTGCAGATGGCTCGACAACAGGAGTCACTGCAGCTGTCGCCTCAACAACAGGTGCCACTACAGCGCTGACGGGCTGCGCCTTAGCCGTTGGCTGGGCCTGCGCCAAAGCGAGTTTATCGCGCACAGAAACATAAGCTCTATTCGGCGTTGGCGCAGCTGTATGCTGAGGCGCCACTGTAGCAACAGTCTCCACGACTGGCGCTCTGTGCTGCACAGCACTAGGCAGTACAGGCGCAATATTCAGCTGATCGGGCGTCTGCCAATCCAACAAGTCTTCACGTGCAGCCGCCGCATGCAGCAACGGCTGACGCGGCAACCAGACATCCACCTGCATCGCCTGCAACATGGCTTGGCGACGTATTTCTTGCGTTTGCATGCTTGTCGTTTGGCTTGTCACACACCTTGTACCTGTGGATGAGCGCGATCCGCGCCAACGTGCATTAAGTTCAGTGCATTGAGATAAGCTTGCGCTGAAGCAATCACGATATCGGTATCGGCACCATTACCATTGACGATACGACCACCACGCTCTAAACGCACCGTCACTTCGCCTTGCGAGTCTGTGCCTTGAGTAATGGCGTTGACCGAATACAACTGCAAGGTCGCGCCTGATTGAGCCACTTGTTCAATGGCTTTAAAGGCTGCATCCACAGGACCAGAACCCTGAGCATCACAGGCCACTTCTTTGCCATCAATGCTCAGCACTAGATGCGCATGCGGCACTTCACCCGTCTTGCTGGCTACTTCGAGGCTGACCAGTTTGTAAAACTCCGGTGCTTCTTGAGTTAATGTCTCAGAGACCAGCGCCTGCAGGTCCTCATCAAAAATTTCATGCTTTTTATCGGCCAAATCTTTAAAGCGCGCAAAAGCGGCATTGAGTTCAGTCTCATTAGCCAACTCAATACCCAACTCTAATAAACGACTGCGGAATGCACTGCGGCCTGAGTGCTTGCCCATGACCATTTTATTAGCATGCCAGCCCACATCTTCCGCTGCCATAATTTCATAGGTCTCACGGTGCTTGAGCACGCCATCTTGGTGAATACCTGACTCATGCGCAAAAGCATTGGCACCGACAATCGCTTTGTTGGGCTGTACAGGGAAACCGGTGATACCTGAAACCATGCGCGACACGCTGAGAATATGCGGCGTATCAATATTGGTGTGCACACCCAGTAAGTCTTGGCGGGTTTTGATCGCCATGACGATTTCTTCCAGCGCCGCGTTACCCGCACGCTCGCCCAGACCATTAATCGTACACTCAACTTGACGGGCGCCCGCCACTACAGCGGCTAATGAGTTAGCAACCGCTAAGCCAAGATCGTTGTGGCAATGCACCGAGAAAATGGCTTTATCGGCATTGGGTACGCGATTGATCAACTGACTGATCAGATTGGCATATTCATGGGGAATCGCGTAACCGACGGTATCGGGGATATTAATAGTACGTGCGCCAGCATCAATCGCAGCTTCCACAATACGGCAGAGGAAATCAATGTCCGAGCGACCGGCATCTTCACAGGAAAACTCAACATCAGCACACAAATTGCGCGCCTTCTTAATCGAGCGCACCGCTTGCTCAATCACTTGATCCGGCTGCATACGCAATTTGTGCTGCATATGAATCGGACTGGTGGCGATAAAGGTGTGAATACGGCCAGAGTTAGCTCCAGCTAAAGCTTCTGCCGCACGCTCAATATCAGCGTCCATCGCACGCGACAAGCTGCATACGGTACTGTCTTTAATGGTATCGGCAATGGCTTTTACCGCATCAAAATCACCAGGACTGGCGATGGCAAATCCTGCCTCAATCACATCAACACGCATACGCTCTAAAGCTTTAGCAATGCGCAGCTTTTCTTCTTTGGTCATTGAAGCGCCCGGGCTTTGTTCGCCGTCACGCAAAGTGGTATCAAAAATAATAACGCGATCACTGCTGCTCATTGTTTTCTCCTGAAGGCTGCCGCACGGTTAAGGGCAGTCAAAAACGAGGTCTTTATGCCGCTGAGTGGGTGCACAAAAACATTTTATAATTTGGCTATCAGTACAGATTAATACTCAGTACTGCTCAGGTCTAGCTGCAATTCGTAGTACAACTCTTAGCGCTCAGGCCGGTGAGCTACGCGCAACAGCGCAGGCTTATTGATCGGCCGTTAACTGCGCTTGAATCATATCCAACAGCCGCTGCAATGCCCCTTGATTACGCTGCAAGACTTGCTGACCCGCAGCGCACATGTCTTCTACCAGTGTCGGGTTGCGCCACAACTCAGCCACCCTCTGTGCCAACTGCTGAACGCCCGCAACTTCCAGCAAGGCACCCGCATCCAGTAACTGCTGCGCTATATCTAAAAAATTAAAATAATGCGGACCCGTCAGTGTCGGCTTAGCTAACGCAATCGGTTCAAGCATATTGTGTCCGCCATGCTTAATTAAACTGCCACCAACCAAAGCCACATCGGCTACGGCATAGAGCAGCATCAGCTCACCCATAGTATCGCCCAACAGCACTTGCTGCTCAGCACTGACCAAAGCCTGAGTGGAACGGCGCTGCACCTGTAATCCTTGCTCAAGGCATAACGCATGCACAGATGCAAAACGCTCAGGATGACGGGGTACTAAAATCAATAAAGCCTGTGGAAACTGCTGCAGCAATAACTGATGCGCGGCTAAAATCTGTGCATCCTCACCTTCATGGGTGCTTGCAGCAATCCAAATCGGACGCTGACTGGCGTGCCATTGTTCACGTAATGCCTGCGCCTGCTTCGGCACATCATCTGCAACGCGTAAATCATATTTAATCGAACCGGTAACAATGACTGTTTCAGGACGTGCGCCCAGTTCAATAAAACGCTGGGCTTCAATTTCACTCTGCACCGCCAGCGCACTGATCTGCTTGAGCATGGGTGCGACCAGTTTGGGAAAGCGCCCATAGCCGCGTGCCGAGCGCTCGGATAAACGGCCATTGGCCAACACCACCGGAATATTTAAACGTGCACACTGATTAATATGATTCGGCCACAGCTCGGTTTCCATCACAATGGCTAAACGCGGCTGTAAACGCTGTAAAAAGCGTTTGCTTGCCAAGGGTAAATCGTAAGGTAAATAACAATGCTGTACGCTATCACCAAATAGACTTTGGATGCGCTCAGAGCCGGTCGGTGTCATACAGGTCACAGTAATCGGCAAGTCTGGATACTGTTGCTGTAGCGCTTTAACCACAGGTGCTGCGGCAATGCTTTCACCGACTGACACCGCATGCAGCCAAATACCACCCTGCTTGAATTCAGGCAACGTTAAGGCAAAACGCTCGCCAATGCGCTTAGCATAAGCCGGTGCTTTTCTGGAACGCAGCCACAAGCGCACGGCAATCACCGGCACAGCAAGATACAGCAGCAAGGTATATAGAGTTCTATTCATAGCAGCAAAGTTTAGCAAAGGCGCAGCGATAATACTGCGCTCGGTTATACTGCTTACTTATTTTTTGCGAGAGGCGCTTATGTCACTCACCTTAAACACAGACATTGCCATCATCGGCGGCGGCATTGCCGGGCTCTGGCTTAACGCACAATTGCGCCAGCAAGGCTTTAATACACTGCTGATCGAACACAATACACTGGGCGGTGGGCAATCGGTGAAGTCACAAGGCATCATTCATGGTGGCGCTAAATATGCGCTGCATGGTGCGCTAACCGGTTCATCAGAAGCCATTGCCGATATGCCGGAACGCTGGCGTAAAGCGCTACAGGGTGAAGGCGAACTGGATTTACGCGGCGTGCGTTTATTATCCGATGCGCATTACCTGTGGTCGCCCGGCTCGATTGCCGGCAATCTGACCAGTTTTTTTGCCAGCAAAGCGATGCGGGGTCGGGTTGATCAAGTCAAAGGTCAACAACTGCCTGCTGCTTTGCAACATAAAGACTTCAAAGGTCGCGTTTATCGCTTGGCTGAATTGGTGCTGGATGTACCCAGTCTAGTGCAGCGTTTAGCCGACTTGGCTGGCGATAGCCTGTTGCAGGCGCAAAAAATTACGCCACGCTACGACAATCAGCAACTCGTTGGCGTGCAAGCGGATGACTACAGCATCAACGCGCAGCGCGTGGTGTTTTGTGCTGGCAGCGGCAACCAAGACTTACTGCAAGCCTTTGCTCTGAGTAAACCAGAACAACAACTGCGACCCTTACATATGGTATTGGCCAAAGGCCCAGCACTATTACCTTTATATGCACACTGCCTCGGTGGCGGCAGCAAACCACGGGTCACAGTGACCACCCATCCTGCCGCCGATGGCCAATGGGTTTGGTACTTGGGCGGTAACCTTGCCGAAGCTGAAGGCGTGGCACGCTCTGAACAACAACAGATTGCCGCGGCGCAAGCTGAAGTGGCGCAATTACTGCCTTGGGTTAATCAAGAGAAGACACAATGGGCCACCTTGCGCGTCGATCGTGCTGAACCCGTCCAATCTGGACTCGCGCGCCCGGATAACGCTTTTGTTACTGAGCAAGGTTCATTGCTAGTGGGTTGGCCAACGAAGCTCGCGTTGGCGCCTGATTTTAGCGATCGTATTTGTAAAATTTTAGCGCGCGACGGCATTCAACCCAGCGCGGCACAAAGCTATGCAGATTTACCGCGCCCCGTTGTGGCACAACCTGCTTGGGAGACTGTATTTAATGACCTTGCATGATTTTCATCGGCCACTGGGCAGTACCGGTTTTACTGTTTCACCACTGGGTTTAGGCACCGTGAAACTCGGACGTGATCAAGGGGTTAAATACCCCAATGGTTTTACCATCCCGAATGACCAACACGCTTTAGCACTGCTCAATCAAGCGCGCGACTTGGGCATAAACTTGCTAGATACCGCACCTGCGTATGGCATCAGCGAAGAGCGTCTGGGCTATTTACTGCAAGGTCAGCGCGATGACTGGGTGATTGTCAGCAAAGTCGGCGAAGAGTTTATCGAAGGCGAATCAGTCTTTGATTTTTCTGCAGCGCACACGCGCTTCTCGGTAGATCGTAGCCTGCAACGTTTGCGTACTGAGCATATTGAGTTGGTGTTAGTGCATTCCAATGGCGATGATGTGGCTATTTTGCAGCATGAAGAAGTCTACGACACGCTCGCGGCACTGAAGCAGGAAGGCAAAATTGGTGGTTTTGGTTTTTCTGGAAAAACCTCAGAAGGCGGCATACTAGCACTGGAGCAAGGTGACTGCGCGATGGTCACCTACAACCTCAACGAACGCGATGAGTTACCCGTTATCGACTATGCTGCTCAGCACAACAAAGGCATTCTAATTAAAAAAGCCTTAGCCAGCGGGCATGCATGCCTAGCAGATGGCATTGACCCTGTGCAGGCCAGCTTTGCGATGATCTTTGCGCATCCAGCCGTGGCCAGCGCCATCGTTGGCACAATTAATCCAAAGCATTTACAAGCTAACGCTGAATGTGTCGCGAAAATTCTTAGCGCACAAGGCTAAGCTCACACCGCTGCGCTGACCTTAGATGGGCAACGCCGCGGTTATCTAGCACAGGTTATTTACTACGAATTTTTTCTACAATAGCTGTGGTTGAGCTGTTTTCTACCAGTCCTAAAACACGCACTTCACCGCCGTAGGCGTAGACCAACTCGGCACCGACCACCTGATCAACACCATAATCACCGCCTTTAACCAAGATGTCGGGTTGGAGCAAAGTAATCAGGCTCTCGGGCGTGTCTTCCACAAAGCTCACAACCCAGTCCACAGCACCTAAACCGGCAAGCACGGCCATCCGGCGATCCACTGAGTTAATCGGTCGCCCTGGGCCTTTTAGACGCGTCACCGAAGCATCACCATTGACGGCCACAATCAAGCGGTCGCCTTGCTCACGAGCTTGTTCTAAATAACTGACATGTCCCGCGTGCAAAATATCGAAGCAACCATTGGTAAACACCACGCGCTCGCCTTGCGCTTTCGCATCCTCAACCGCTGCTTGCAACTGTTGCAGACTCAACACGCCGCGCTCAGCACCGTCTTCACGCTGCACCGCACGGCGTAACTCAGGCGCACTGATGGTTGCAGTACCCAGCTTACCCACCACAATACC
>CANRHT010000060.1 GCA_947630465.1 uncultured Pseudomonadaceae bacterium | reverse complement strand
GGCCACTACCACCTCAAGGTAGCGTGTCTACCAATTCCACCACCTCGGCAAAATTACTCTACATCAACAACAGGTACATCATTTACATCAGCTTCAATCACTGCGCTTTCTACTTGAGGTATATCTTCAAGCGGAGATTGCTGCTGAGGCTTTACTTCTAACACAGCAGGATCAGGTAGACCCAACTGTTCAATGGTACTCGCACGATCTTTTGCATAAAACGCCAAGCCTAAGCTTGTAGCAAAAAAAACAGCTGCCAGTACAGCAGTAAAACGACTTAAAAAACTGCTTGAACCTTGCGATCCAAACACTGTGCCCGAAGCACCTGAACCAAATGAAGCACCAGCATCAGCACCTTTGCCCTGTTGAATCAGAACAAAACCTACCACACCAATTGCGACAACTAAGTGAACAACGATTATAACTGTTTCCAGCATTTTAGTTTCCCGCAGCGCGACAAATCGCACCAAATTCTTTTGCGTTGAGGGAGGCTCCGCCTACTAACCCCCCATCGATATCTGCTTGAGCAAACAACTCAGCAGCATTAGCGGCTTTTACACTGCCGCCATAAACAATTCTTAACTCTTGCGCAACTGATGCGCTATATGTCGCTATATGCGCACGTATTTGCGCATGAATGTCCTGCGCTTGCTCAGGTGTAGCCGTTAAACCTGTGCCTATCGCCCAAATCGGCTCATAAGCAATAACCGCTTGGCTTAACACTTCAACACCCAGCTCAACCAGCACTGCATCAATTTGCTGCTGCACTGTTGCTAACGCTTGACCTGCTTCACGCTC
The DNA here is from genome assembly GCA_947630465.1 of uncultured Pseudomonadaceae bacterium. GTDB lineage: Bacteria > Pseudomonadota > Gammaproteobacteria > Pseudomonadales > Pseudomonadaceae > Denitrificimonas. The sequence continues at coordinate 10,014 of CANRHT010000060.1, read as the reverse complement.
TGCCAGGCTCTCGCCGACACACAACACAGGCGTTAAACCTGCTGCTTGCGCTGCAATAAACTTGCGGCATATTACACGATCAGATTCTTCTTGCAACTGTCTTCTTTCAGAATGCCCCACAAGAACCAGTGAACAGCCAATGTCTTTGAGCTGCAAAGCTGAGGTTTCCCCAGTCATTGCACCTTCTTCAAGCTGTACAGCACAATCTTGCGAACCAACAGCAATGACGCTATCTGACACTTGAGCAAAAGCAGTCTGCAAATGAATCAAACCTGGAAACACAGCAATATCGATAGTGTTCGGCAGTGTTTCTGCGCTTAACTCGTTTAACAACTGCTTGATGCTGGCACAGGTGCCATGCATTTTCCAATTACCAGCTACCAATGGGCGACGCATGTCAAACCTCTTCGCTCAAAGTGGGCGCAGATCTTACTCAAGCGCAATAAAAACTGCAAGGATAATCAACCACAGACAGTCTGGACAATATCAGCCAGATGCTGCGCATGCTTCATCACTACCGCTTCATCATCACCTTCAACCATCACGCGCACCAATGGCTCAGTACCTGATTTACGCAGCAATACACGCCCACGCCCTGCCATAGCTTGTGTCACTTCATCGCAAGCGGCTTTGATTTGCGGATCACTGACCGGATCAATAGCACCAGCAAAGCGCACATTAATCAGCACTTGCGGCAATTTTTTCCAAGCCAAACGCTCTTTGGCTAAGCTTTGTCCACGGCGGCGCAGAGCCAATAACACCTGCAATGCAGCAATAATCGCATCACCGGTTGTCGCATGCTGCGCACAAAGAATATGCCCTGAGTTTTCACCCCCCAGCACCCAATTACGCTCCAGCATTTCTGCCATCACATAACGGTCACCCACGTTAGCACGCACAAAAGGAATATTACGCTCTTTGAGTGCCAACTCTAAGCCCAAGTTACTCATCAAGGTGCCGACTACGCCGCTGCCTTCAGGCAAGCGATCACGCTCTTGGATATCTGTGGCAATGATATACAACAGCTCATCACCATCCACCACCGCGCCGGTATGGTCGACCATTTGCACACGGTCGCCATCGCCATCAAAGGCAATACCCAGATCAGCGCCATGCTCAACCACGGCTTTTTGCAGCGGACCTAAGCAGGTTGAACCTACACCCGCATTAATATTCAAGCCATCAGGCTGAGCTGCAGTAGTGATCACTTCCGCACCCAACTCGCTAAACACGCTCGGCGCGACTTTGTAAGTTGCACCGTGTGCGCAGTCTAAAACGATTTTCAAACCAGAAAAGTCAGTACTGGTGGGCACGCTACTTTTACAAAACTCAATATAACGCCCTGCTGCATCGTTAACACGCGAGGCCTTACCCAGCTGCTCTGAGTCCACCACAGTCATGGGCGCATCAATCAGCTCTTCAATCATCAATTCCACGGCGTCAGGTAGCTTTGTACCGCGCCCAGAGAAGAATTTAATACCGTTATCATAATGCGGATTGTGCGAAGCGCTGATCACAATACCGGCCTCGGCATGAAAGGTACGCGCCAGATAAGCCACGGCCGGTGTCGGCATTGGCCCCAGCAGCATCACATCTGCACCTGCCGCGGACAAACCGGCCTGCAAGGCTGACTCAAACATATAACCGGAAATACGCGTGTCTTTACCCACTAAAATACGGCACTTACCTTGCTTGCGAAACGCCATACCGGCTGCCCAGCCCAACTTAAGCATAAATTCAGGCGTAATGGGGTGACTGCCAACACGGCCACGAATACCGTCGGTACCAAAGTATTTTTTTGTCATTATTTATTCCTTCGCAGCACTGCACACTGCATTAAATATATTCAGAACATCCATGGTTTCAGCCACATCATGCACGCGTAAAATTTTCGCACCGCGCTCCAGCGCCATCACAGCCAAGGCTAAACTGCCAGACAAGCGCTGCTCCACGGGTTTATGCAACACATTGCCGATCATACTTTTGCGCGACACACCAACCAGTAGCGGGCGCTGCACGCTTAATAGTTCAGGTAAGCGTTGAAACAACTCATAGTTATGCTGGGTGTTTTTTGCAAAACCAAAACCCGGATCAAGAACAATACGCTCAGCACTGATACCCACCTGCTCACAAGCACGGATACGCTCTTGCCAGAAGCTGATCACTTCAGCGGCAATATCAGTATAAAAAGGCTCATCTTGCATGGTCTGCGGCTCACCACGCATGTGCATTAAACACACAGGCAAATGCGTGGCCGCCGCCGCATCAAGCGCACCTTCACGCTGCAATGCCCGCACATCATTAATCAGCCCAGCACCTAAGCGTGCAGACTCACGAATCACCGCAGGTGTTGAAGTATCAACCGAGACAATCACATCGCACTCACGCGAGATGATCTCCACCAGTGGCGCAACACGATCCAACTCTTGCTGCGCACTGACTGGCGCGGCACCTGGGCGCGTCGATTCACCACCGATATCAATAATACTGGCACCGAGCGCGCACATGGATTGAGCGCGGCGCACAGCCGTGTCAATTTGGGTGTAATGACCGCCATCAGAAAAGGAATCTGGGGTTACATTTAAAATACCCATCACATGCGCGTGATTGAGATCGAGATGGCGCTTACCGCAACGTAAAACAGGCTGCATAGTGGCGTACATAATCTGCCTTATAATTTAATTAAAACTCTTCTCATTAAAACGGGCGCTAATAAGCGCCCGTTGGGTATTAATGTTCGCCTGCAGGCCCGCCAATAGGCGCATCTGGCAGTTCTAACTCAACCTTGGTTTCTGGTTTTTCAGTGGTGTTACCCGCTGATCCGCCACCGCTCCAATCTTTTGGCTCACGCGCATCGCGGCCATTCATAATGTCATCAATTTGATCACTATCAATGGTTTCGTACTTCATCAGTGCTAATGCCATTGCATCCAGCTTGTCGCGATTGTCGTGTAAAATCTGCGTTGCAGTCGAGTAACATTCGTCAATAATTTCACGAATCTCCAGATCAATCAGCTTGGCTGTTTCACCTGATACGTTACTTGAGCCGCCACCTTGACGCCCGAGGTAGCCTTCATTTTCATCTTCGGCATACATCAATGGACCTAACTTCTCAGACAAGCCCCACTTGGTTACCATATTTCGTGCTAACTGGGTCGCACGCATAATATCGTTGGATGCGCCCGTGGTGACGCCATCAAAACCCAGCGTCATCTCTTCTGCAATACGGCCACCGTACAACGAACAAATCTGACTGATCAAACCGCGCTTAGATAAGCTGTAACGGTCTTCTTCGGGCAAGAACATGGTCACACCTAAAGCGCGGCCACGTGGAATAATGGAGACTTTATACACAGGGTCATGCTCAGGAACCATACGCCCTACGATCGCGTGACCGGCTTCATGATAAGCCGTGTTGAGCTTTTCTTTTTCCGACATCACCATCGATTTGCGCTCAGCGCCCATCATGATTTTATCTTTAGCCAACTCAAACTCTTTCATAGTGACTAAGCGACTGTCTGAGCGTGCGGCAAAGAGAGCGGCCTCGTTAACCAAGTTAGCTAAGTCAGCACCCGAGAAACCCGGCGTACCGCGCGCAATCACCGCCGCATCCACATCATCATGCAACGGCACTTTACGCATGTGTACATGCAGGATCTGCTCACGACCACGAATATCGGGTAATCCCACCACCACTTGACGGTCAAAACGACCGGGACGCAATAAAGCCGGGTCCAATACGTCAGGGCGGTTGGTTGCGGCAATCACAATCACACCGTCATTGTCTTCAAAACCATCCATCTCAACTAAGAGTTGGTTTAGGGTTTGCTCACGTTCATCGTTACCACCGCCCATACCGGCACCACGGTGACGACCCACTGCATCAATCTCATCAATAAAGATAATGCAGGGCGCGTGTTTTTTAGCTTGCTCAAACATGTCACGTACCCGCGAGGCACCGACACCGACAAACATTTCCACAAAGTCCGAACCGGAAATAGCAAAGAAGGGTACTTTAGCTTCACCAGCAATGGCTTTCGCCAATAAGGTTTTACCGGTACCAGGCTGACCGACCATCAACACGCCGCGTGGAATTTTACCGCCTAAACGCTGGAAACGGCTCGGGTCGCGTAAAAACTCAACGATCTCGCCGACTTCTTCTTTAGCTTCATCACAGCCTGCGACATCTGCAAGCGTGGTTTTAATCTGATCTTCAGCCAGCAAACGCGCTTTACTTTTACCAAAGCTCATCGGGCCGCCTTTACCGCCGCCACCACCTTGCATTTGGCGCATAAAGAACATCACTACCGCCAAGATAATCAAAATAGGGAAGCTAGCAACCAACAGCTGCATCCACATGCTTTGACGCTCAGGCTGCTTACCGACAACACTGACATTGTTATCGATTAAGTCACCCATCAAGCCGTTATCTTGAATGGCTGGACGCACTGTTTCAAAGACACTGCCATCGGCACGGCGACCGCTGATAATAAAACCATCAACAGTAACCTGCTGCACACGGCCGGACTTAACTTCTTCAATAAAGGTGCTGTAATTTAGCTTGCCTGTGTCACTTTGTGAGGTGAAATTATTCATTACGGTCACTAAGACAGCAGCGATAACGAACCACAAAATCAGGTTTTTAGTCATATCGTTCACTTCTATATACCCTCTGCTGCAACAACCGCAACAAATACGTCAATTACATATAACAAACTTACTACACTTTGCCGCTGCGCGTAGGTTTGTCCTGTAACAATACATTTAAACACTTCGACTACTGGTCTTCTTCAAGATCACGCATGCCGCGTGCTAACAAATACTGCTCGCGCGAACGATCCCGTGACGAGGTGGGTTTACGCATCTGCACTTTGTCAAAACGTCGGCGCACATCACGCAAATACTCATCAAAACCTTCACCGTGGAATATTTTAATTAAAAAATCACCACCGGGGCGTAGCACTTTAGTGGCCAAATCCAATGCCAACTCACACAAATACATAGCGGCAGCTTGATCCGCTGTACGTACACCACTCATATTGGGTGCCATATCGGAAATAACAAGGTCTACCGGCTGATTTCCTACGGCATGCATAATTTCGTTGAACACCGCTTCTTCTGTAAAGTCACCTTCAATAAAGGTCACATCAGCAATAGCCGACATCGGTAGGATATCCGAAGCGATTAAGGTGCCTTTATCACCAATCACACGACTGGTGACTTGCGACCAACCACCCGGCGCACTGCCTAAATCAATCACAGTCATGCCTGGGCGTAAAATACGGTCTTTTTCTTGAATTTCTAATAATTTATAGCTGGCACGCGAACGGTAGCCATCTTTTTGTGCCATTTTCACAAATGGGTCATCAAAATGTTCTTTTAACCAACGCGAACTGCTTTTAGATCGAGCCACAGAATACCTCTTAAGCTTCAGGTCAGGTAAACTACCCACCTTCATTCATGTTACGACTCCGAGGTCGATTATGTCGCTCACACAAGAGCAAAAGAAACAGTTTAAATCCATCGGCCATCATCTTAAGCCGGTTGTTACTATTGCCGACAACGGTCTAACCGAAGGCGTACTGGCCGAACTGGATCGCGCACTCAATGATCACGAACTGATTAAAATTCAGTTGCGTATTGCTGAGCGTGATGACCGTAAAGCAATCATCGATGACGTTTGCCAAAAAAGCAGCAGTCTTTTAGTGCAGAGCATCGGTAAAGTTGCGTTAATTTACCGCAAAAACCCGCAGCCCAATAAAAATCTATCCAACGTACTGCGTTACAACATCTAACAACGCTGATTCAGTATCCAGTTAGCAGAGTGTATTAAGCTCTTTGCGCTGGGTACTGTACTGGCACAGGCTGTATCACTAACAACAAACCACACATGCCTAAAGCCAAGTAACTATAAATCAGCCACAATTGTGCCGTCGGCCACAGTGCTTGCGTGATAAAAAAACCACCCGCTAATAATAACGCAGCACCTAACAACTGCCCGCGAATATCTTTTAGCATCTGCGCCACAGTCATCGTTTGTTTCAAGACCAAGAGCTGCAGCAGCACACACACCAACGCCAAGCCGACCAATAAAGGTCGCGTATACTGCGCGACCTCTTGGATTAAAATGCCGGCAAAGCCTATGTTCTCAAGCGCTTTGAGTAAAACAAAATGCATGATCCAAATGCCACCGACCCAAAACACTTGTGCAAGTTGCCAAGTGATTGCGCCGGCGCGCGATGGTGCGTTTAGCGCTGTGCTAGATATGTCGAACCTCGACGATCTCATACTCAATTAAGCCGCTCGGTGTTTGTACAACCACCACTTCACCTTCTTCTTTCGCCACTAAAGCGCGAGCAATCGGTGAGGTTACGGAGATTTTACCCAGTTTCAGGTCGGCTTCATCTTCACCAACGATCTGGTAAGTGACGGTCGCATCGGTTTCAACGTTAACGATGTCCACTGTAGTGCCAAAAAACACTTTCCCTGAATAAGGGATGGTGGTTACGTCAATAATCTGCGCACCTGACAGACGTCCTTCGATATCACGAATACGCGCCTCGCTCATACCCTGCTGCTCACGCGCCGCATGGTATTCAGCGTTTTCAGATAAGTCACCCAACTCACGCGCGGTCGCAATCGCCGCGGTGATTTGTGGACGCAATACTGTTTTTAAATGTTTAAGTTCTTCCTCCAAGGCGCGAGCACCTTGGACAGTCATAGGGTATTTAGTCACGCATTAATTCCTGCATGCAAGTCCTGCAAACGACGCACGGTCTTTTCTGGACCAAATTTAAGCGCCTCGCAAACAGCCTGACCGCCCGCCAATGTGGTGGTGAAGTAGACTTTGCGTTGCAGAGCGTTTCGACGAATCGAGAATGAGTCAGCAATAGACTGACGCCCCTCGGTGGTATTGATAACTAAGGTTACTTCATCATTCTTGATCATATCAACAATGTGCGGACGACCTTCAGTTACTTTATTTACACGGCGCACAGGCAAGCCTGCCGCTTCAATAATTTTCGCGGTACCTGATGTGGCCACGACAGAGAAACCTAACTCAATCAAGTCACGCGCCAAGTCAGCAGCAAAAGGTTTATCTTCTTCACGTACGCTGACAAAAGCACAGCCGCTGGTGGGTAACACTTCACCGGCGCCCATTTGTGATTTAGCGAAAGCTTCAGCAAAACTGTCGCCGACACCCATCACTTCACCAGTCGACTTCATCTCTGGGCCAAGGATCGTATCAACACCTGGGAATTTAGCAAATGGGAACACCGCCTCTTTCACACTAAAGAATGGCGGAATGATCTCTTTGGTAAAGTTCAGCTCAGTTAACGTTTTACCCGCCATCACGCGCGCAGCAACTTTAGCCAATGACTCGCCGATGCACTTGGAGACAAAAGGTACCGTACGCGAAGCACGTGGATTGACTTCAATCACGTAGATATCTTCGCCCTGCACGGCCATCTGCACGTTCATCAGACCTAAAACACCAAGCTCTAATGCCATACGGCGAACTTGGTCACGAATTTTATCTTGAATATGCGCCGGCAACGAATAAGGCGGCAGTGAGCAGGCCGAGTCACCGGAGTGCACACCCGCTTGCTCAATGTGCTGCATAATCGCGCCAATCACGACGATCTCACCATCACACACCGCATCAATATCCACTTCAATCGCACTGTTAAGGAAGTGATCGAGCAGCACAGGGCTGTCGTTCGACACTTGTACCGCTTCACGCATATAGCGTTTGAGCTCTTCTTCGTCGTAAACGATTTCCATCGCGCGACCACCCAATACATAAGATGGACGCACCACCAATGGGTAGCCAATCTCTTTTGAAGCGGCAATGGCTTCTTCTTCACTGCGTGCGGTGGCGTTTTGCGGCTGCAATAAACCTAAGCGCTGCACCATCTGCTGGAAACGCTCACGATCTTCCGCACGGTCAATCGCATCAGGACTGGTACCAATAATAGGTACACCCGCCTCTTCCAAAGCACGGCAAATTTTCAGTGGCGTTTGACCGCCGTATTGCACAATGACACCGACGGGTTTTTCAACACGCACGATTTCTAACACGTCTTCTAAAGTGACAGGCTCAAAGTACAAACGGTCCGAGGTGTCATAATCGGTTGAAACAGTTTCTGGGTTGCAGTTAACCATGATGGTTTCATAGCCATCTTCACGCATCGCCAGCGCCGCATGCACACAGCAATAGTCAAACTCGATACCCTGACCAATACGGTTTGGGCCACCACCGAGAATCATGATTTTTTCGCGCGTGCTGGGCTGCGCTTCACACTCTTCTTCATAAGTTGAATACATGTAAGCAGTGTCCGTAGCGAACTCCGCCGCACAGGTATCCACACGCTTATACACGGGGAAGATATTCAACTGATGACGACGGCTGCGCAGGTTCTTTTCAGAAACACCCAACAAGCTGGCTAAGCGTGCATCACTGAAACCTTTACGCTTGAGTTTGAACATCTGCGCGGCATCAATTTCCGCTAAACCTACGGTTTTTAAACGCTCAGCCTCCAGCATCAAGTCTTCCATTTGCACAAGGAACCAATGGTCAATTTTGGTCAACTCATAGATTTCATCGCGCGTCATACCAAAGCGCATAGCATCGGCCACATACCAAATGCGGTCAGCGCCCGGCACTGTTAATTCGCGGCGTAAAATGCTCGCGGCTTCAGGGTTATTTAAATCCAGAATAGGATCTAAACCATTCACGCCAACCTCAAGACCACGCAAGGCTTTTTGCAGTGATTCTTGGAAGGTGCGACCAATGGCCATCACTTCACCGACAGATTTCATCTGCGTGGTTAAGCGCGCATCCGCTTTAGGGAATTTCTCAAAGGTGAAACGTGGAATCTTAGTGACAACGTAGTCGATGGTTGGCTCAAAGGATGCTGGCGTGCGACCGCCGGTGATATCGTTTTTCAATTCATCAAGGGTGTAACCGACTGCCAACTTAGCCGCGATTTTAGCAATCGGGAAACCGGTGGCTTTGGAGGCCAGCGCTGATGAGCGTGACACCCGCGGGTTCATCTCAATCACCACCATGCGACCATCTTTAGGGTCGATACCAAACTGCACGTTCGAGCCACCGCTCTCCACGCCAATTTCACGCATCACCGCCAAAGAGGCATCGCGCATGATTTGATATTCTTTATCAGTCAAAGTTTGCGCAGGCGCTACAGTGATTGAGTCACCGGTATGTACACCCATAGGGTCAAAGTTTTCAATGGAGCAGACAATAATGCAGTTGTCATTTTTGTCACGCACCACTTCCATTTCGAACTCTTTCCAACCGATGAGTGACTCATCAATCAGCAGCTCTTTAGTTGGCGATAAATCCAGACCACGAGTACAGATTTCTTCAAATTCTTCACGGTTGTAGGCAATACCACCGCCAGTGCCACCCATGGTGAAACTTGGGCGAATAATACAAGGGAAGCCCACTTCGCCTTGTACTTTGTAGGCTTCTTCCATGTTGTGCGCGATACCTGAACGCGGACAGGCCAAGTTAATCGAACGCATGGCTTTATCAAAACGCGAACGGTCTTCAGCTTTATCAATGGTGTCAGCATTGGCGCCAATCATTTCTACGCCAAACTTTTCTAGAACGCCTTCACGCTCAAGATCCAGCGCACAGTTCAGCGCTGTTTGTCCGCCCATGGTTGGCAGCAGTGCATCGGGGCGTTCTTTTTCGATAATTTTCGCCACAGTCTGCCATTTGATCGGCTCAATATAAGTGGCATCAGCCATCGCTGGATCAGTCATGATGGTGGCTGGATTGGAGTTGACCAAAATGACTCGGTAACCTTCCTCGCGCAACGCCTTACACGCCTGCGCGCCGGAGTAGTCAAATTCACAGGCTTGACCAATAACAATAGGGCCGGCGCCGATGATCAGGATGCTTTTAATGTCTGTGCGTTTTGGCATGGGATTCTCGTAATATTAGGACAGGGTTGCAGTGGCCAGCTTCACGCCAAAGCCGACGAA
>CANRHT010000059.1 GCA_947630465.1 uncultured Pseudomonadaceae bacterium | reverse complement strand
CTGGGTTCTAACCTGCTGGTGTCTGGTGCTGTGAGCTTGGCGCAAGCCTTAGGCTTATCTGAACTGGTGATTGGCTTAACCATTATTGCCGCCGGCACATCACTACCTGAACTAGCCACCTCATTAATTGCCGCTTGGAAAGGTGAGCGTGATATCGCCGTTGGTAATATCGTTGGCAGTAACTTATTTAACTTATTAGCAGTACTGGGCTTGGCGGGTTTAGCCTCGCCCGAAAATATTGCTGTAGCGCGTTCAGCACTGGAGTTTGATTTTCCCGTGATGCTCGCAGTCATGGTGGCCTGCTTACCGGTCTTTTTTGCTGGCTATCGTATCAACCGCTGGGAAGGTGCTTTATTTTTAGGCTACTACATTGCCTACACCGCCTACTTAATCATGCAAAGCAACGGCGACTCATTTGCTAATACCTTTGCCGATGCCATGCTTGGCTATGTGGTACCGTTAACTGCAATTACGCTATTAGTCATAGCAACACGTGCTTGGCGTATTCAGCGTGGTTTACCTGCAGAACACTAACACTTAGGGTTGCCTGCTTAGCGCATGCGACCCGCTATCACCACTTCAGCTAATGAGTTCACTATGGCCAAACGTACACTTAATCGCCGCCAAGGCTGGCGTATTAATAAAATCCAAGATGAACGCCTTGCCCGCGCGGCTAAACGCGAAGAGCGCACTCTGGAAGAACTGGAGGGTGGTGATTTAGGCCCCGAACAGCATGGCTTGGTGATCGCACACTTTGGCGTACAGGTTGAAGTTGAGACTGAAGACCCTGCACATGCAGGCCAAACCTTTCGCTGTTATTTGCGCGCTAACTTACCTGCATTGGTCACAGGCGATCGTGTGGTCTGGCGTCCCGGCAATCAGGGGCTGGGCATTATCATTGCGCAACTACCGCGTCACAGTGAATTACGTCGTCCAGATTCTCGCGGCACTTTAAAACCTGTCGCCGCCAACGTAGATCTGATTGTCATTGTGTTTGCGCCCCTGCCTGAACCGCACGCTAATCTGATTGATCGCTATATCATTGCCGCAGAACATGCGGGAATTAAGCCTTTATTACTGCTCAACAAATCGGATCTGCTGGATCCCAGCGGCAGCTCTCGTGTGCATGATTTACTCAGCACTTACCACACCTTGGGCTACCCCTTGCTGGAAGTATCCGCTTATTCAGGCGATGGTTTAGAACAACTGCAAGCGCAACTCAATGATCAAGTCAGCGTCTTTGTTGGTCAATCTGGAGTGGGTAAATCGTCACTGGTGAATCGTTTACTACCCGATACCGACACCCGTGTTGGGCCGTTATCGTTATTAACAGGTAAAGGCACTCACACAACAACCACAGCTCGTCTGTTCCACTTTCCAGCGGGGGGTGAACTGATTGACTCGCCAGGTATTCGTGAATTTGGTTTAGGCCACGTCAGCGTTGCCGATGTTGAAGCAGGATTTATTGAGTTTCAACAGCACCTAGGCCAATGCAAGTTTCGCAACTGCAGTCATGAGCATGAGCCGGGCTGTGCGTTACTGGCGGCCGTGGAAGCAGGTTTAATTGCACCGCAGCGTTTAGCCAGTTTTAAACATATTGTGAGCGGTATCAGCAGCGAGCATTAGTGAGTCAATCCAGCACTCAGCTGTTATCTACAGCCGAGTGCTGCGCAGAATGTGGTTATACATCTTCAAACTGCAGCACGCCCTTCTCAAACACATTAAGCTTGTTGCGCATGGGTTTACTGCTGGGACCCGCCTCATCAGTGCCCTGCTGCACATCTTCAACTGGCGCTTCGCTATCCCCCTCAATCGCCTGTAAGGCACGCTTGGTTAACACCAAGATATCAATGCGCCTATTGCTAGGACTGTAGGGATTCTTTTTATCAAAGAGCGCTGCTGAAGCATAACCGGCAACGCGGGCTATTTTATTTTCCGCCAAACCACCGGAACGCAGCGCGCGACGTGCAGCATTGGCACGACTGGCTGACAACTCCCAGTTGCCAAAATCACCATTGCCGGCGTAGGGTTTAGCATCCGTATGCCCGCCCACGCTGATCTTATTGGGTACCGCACGAATGGTGTCAGCCATCAAATACAGAACATCCTCAAAGTACGGCTGCAAACGCGCACTACCCAAATCAAACATGGGGCGATTGGCGGCATCAGTGATCAAAATACGTAGACCATCGCGGGTCATTTCCATCATGACTTGATCTTTGTACAACTGAAAATCATCGTTCTCACTGATTTTTCGTTGCAACTCTAACAAAAGCACATCTAAACGCGCTTTCTCAAGCTGCTCTGCCAGCTTTTCATCATCAATACTGAGCACTTGCTCGCCAGCCATCAACTCCTCAGTTACTTCAGGATTTAACGTACGGTCCGGCGCAGGTGTTGGCGTGCCGCCCAAATCAATCACATAAGGGCTGGCACTGGTGCTAAAACCAAGAGGGTCTTGAAAGTAGCCGGAAATGGCTTTCTTTTGTTCAGGCGTAGCCGATGACATCAGCCACATCACCAAGAAAAATGCCATCATCGCCACAGCAAAGTCAGCAAAAGCAATTTTCCACGCACCACCGTGATGGCCGGCGGCAATCTTTTTGACGCGTTTAACAATGACGGGCTGATTGGTATCCATAGGCTTTAGCCGCCTCGCACAGCTTGTTCCAACTCAGCAAAGGAAGGTCGGTGCGCGCCGTATAAAACCTTACGTCCAAACTCCACTGCTAAGCTCGGTGGCATACCAGAGGCTGAAGAAACCAAGGTCGCTTTAATCGCCTCGTACAGATTCAACTCTTCTTTGGCATCATGCGCCAAGCTGTTGGCTAAAGGGCCAAAGAAACCGTAGGCCGCCAAAATACCCAAGAAAGTACCCACCAACGCCGCACCAACGTGCTGACCTAAAGCCGCTTGCTCAGCCTCACCGAGCATCGCCATGGTCACCACAATACCCAGTACCGCCGCCACAATACCAAAACCTGGTAAACCATCAGCCACACTCGTGACCGCATGCCCGGGGTGATCCAAGTCTTCTTTGAGACTGGTTAACTCCATATCAAACAAGCCTTCAAACTCATGCGGCGCCATATTACCGGTGGTCATGATGCGCAAGTAGTCACAAACAAACTCAGTCATGCGCTGGTCTTTTAAAACGGCTGGATATTTACTAAAAATAGGACTGGCATTGGGGTCTTCAATATCGGCCTCAATCGCCATCATGCCTTCACGGCGGCTTTTATTCAGCACTTCGTAGAGCATTTTTAGTACATCAAGGTAGAGCGCTTTGGTGAAGCGATTACCAAACATCGCTAGGGACTTTTTAAACACCTGCATAAAAGTGCTACCGGGGTTGGCTTGGAAAAAAGCACCCAACGCCGCACCACCAATAATCAACACTTCAAACGGCTGAATAATGGCAGCTATTTTTCCGCCAGACAGAACATATCCTGCCAGTACACTCGCAAAAACAACAATAATTCCGATGATTTTTATCATATGAGCAGTCGCACTAATTCCTAAAACGTGTAAAGGATAACAGCCTTGGTAAATATTGGTTACTATGTTGATATGAAGGAAGCACTGAATAATGTTAGCGAGGCAGTCAGGGCTAGGCAAAAATTAGCGAAAAAGCGCAGTTTACAGAGCGTAAATGAGCATCTTGAGCTGGTTTTAACAACGTCCTGACAACGTAGGTAATTATTCAGCGTTTGCTCAACTATGTTGCCACTAATAACCGCCGAGGCACAGTCTAGAGTCTATATATGCCCAATATATCATCTCAACAGAGCGTTTTAGCACAGTGGATTAAGCGCTTAGACACAACTCGCCTGCCGGTCTATCAGAGCCATCAAGAGTTGGCGCTACAGGCACTGCAGCGCCCCAGTAATTCATTGCGCGATATTGCCCAAGCCATCAGTAAAGCGCCTACCATTGCTTTGATTATGCTGCGCGAAGCCAATCGCGGTAGCAGCTCATTAGCCGAACCGGTACAAACCCTCGAAAACGCCGTATCGCGCTTGGGTTTACAGCGTTGCATTACTCTATTAAAGCAACTGACTGTAGTAGTCGCTGAAGCCGATGTGCCTTTAGCTTTACGCCAAGTTTGGTTACTCGGCCAACACCTCAACGTACAGGCCAATGGTTTATTTGGCACGCGCATGGCGCGCCTATGGCAAGAAATCCACTGGGGTAGCCTGTTGTTTTTATCACCCGTTTGGCCGCTGCTGACGCTGCATCCTGAGTTTTTCACTGAATGGGAGCGTCGCGTGCTGGGTAACAATGAGCCCGCCGTTACAGTTGAACGTGAATTAATCGGCCTACCACTGACCACATTGTGTTTGGCTTTGGCTGAGCACTGGAAGCTGCCCAGCTGGATTATTGACGGTTACCGTCTACTCAATGACAATCCGCGACAGTTGGTACAAGCACTCTATATTGCCCGCCGCGCTGATCAGCCTTTATTACAGCAACAACAACTCGACCAACGACCCGCCCTCAATAACTGGTTAAATCGCCCCGCGAACACCCTAGTGTTTACCTGCGGACTGGTCATGGCAGCGCACAACTCATGGGGCAGCGCCCAATGTTTACGTTGGCAACGCCTGATAGGTTTATACACCAAACAAGACTTGAATAGCATTCAGCACAGCACCCATCAACTCGCGGTCAAACATGCACGCTTACAGCGCCACCGTGATCTTTGGCAACCCGCTCAAGCACTCTTATGGCCATGGCACATACAACGTTTACGCGATAAAAGTGCCGCCCAAGCCGCGCTCAGCGCCCCGACTCAGGACGATTTCCAGCAGTGGCAAAAGTATTGCAAGGAGCTGATTAAAGCCCCTTCAGCCTTTGCTAATACTGTGCAATTGATCCAACACATCAACTTAGCCCTGCAAGCCTGTGGCATGAAAAAAATATGCATTGTGATGCTCGATGCTCAGGCACAGCGTGCGCAAGTCAGTCTCCTGCATGGTATTAAAGCCGAATCGATAGCAACGACTTTTAACCTCAAGGCCACCCCTGCGCTACAGCAACTGCTTGCACAGCCCAACCACCTGCTGATCAACGCCAAGAACGCGGCGCAATTGACACCACAACTGCCTGAGGAACTGGTCAAAGTATTTGCGCAAACACACTGGCTGCTGGCGTCATTGTCAAATAGCCGTAGAGTTGTGATGTTGCTAGCCGCCAGCCAGGCCACTGATGCCCTACATCCGATCACACTACAAGGCTTTAAAAAGACTTTAGACTGTATTGAGCGCGCCCTGCTACTCTTTAGTACGCGCAAGCGTTAGCATAAGACGCAGATTAAACCTGCTGCTGTATGATGCACTGTGCGCATGCTTGGCAAGCACTGACTCGCCAAGCCACCCAAATCAATATATCCACTGATAAATTATCAATATAGTATAATTCTAATAACGTGAACCAAAAGGTCCAATCCATGAATTTTAAGCAACGCCTCTTTATTTTTATGCAATACGTTTTACCGCACCACACCTTGTCGCGCTTGATTGGCCGTCTCGCAGAATGCGAAAGCACTTGGTTTAAAAATCGTCTCATTACTTGGTTTATCAAACGTTACAACGTCAATATGAGCGAGGCACGACTGGAAGATCCCAGCGCCTACCGCCACTTCAATGACTTTTTTACCCGTGAACTTAAAGCAGGCGCTCGCCCTCTAGATACCAGTGAAAAATCTGTTTTAAGTCCAGCTGATGGCGCGATCAGCCAACTCGGTGCGATTGAGCACGGGCGTATTTTCCAAGCGAAAGGCCACAGCTTTAGTTTGCTTGAGTTATTGGGTGGCAATACTGAGCGTGCCGCACCTTTTATGGGCGGTAGTTTTTCCACTGTTTATTTATCACCTAAGGATTATCACCGCGTACATATGCCACTAACCGGTATTTTGCGTGAAATGGTTTACATTCCAGGTCGTTTATTTTCAGTCAATCAAACCACCGCTGAGCATGTCCCGGAACTGTTCGCACGCAACGAGCGTGTTGCCTGCATTTTTGATACCGAACAAGGCCCCATGGCTGTGGTCTTAGTGGGCGCCATGATTGTTGCCAGCATTGAAACCGTCTGGGCGGGCTTAATCACGCCGCCCATGCGCGAACTGCGCAGCTACGACTACAGCCAAACCGCTCGCCAGCCCATTACCTTAGAAAAAGGTGCTGAACTTGGACGTTTCAAGCTCGGCTCTACAGCGGTAGTTTTGTTTGGCCCCAACCACGTCATTTGGGACGAGAGTCTGCAGGCAACCACCGCTGTACAAGTGGGGCAGCGCATGGCAACCGAGGTTTAATTTTTCCAATCGCGAAGAAAATGCGTGCTAGCATATTGATATTGTTTTTAGCCCGCGACATGGCGATACAACAGCGTTAAATCAACAGGAATATGTAATGGATACACAGATTTCAAAACTACGCCTTCAGGTACCAACGCCAGAACAGACTCGCCTGTCATTCTGCAAGCCTAGCGTGCGTGATTTAAAACTGTGGATTCAAGAGCTGCCCAAAGCCAATATTGGTGAAACCGCACGCCTGCTTTATAAAGCGCTGCTTGAACTGAACGATTTTAAAGCACCTGCTGACACGCGCCTGCAACTGCTCGAATTGTTGCGCCCTGAAGTTGTCTTTATCAACACGCAGCTGGAAAAACATTTTCTCAACAATTCGGTGATGCTCGATGATCGCGCACAGAAAGTTGCCAACCTTTGCCAGGCCCTACAAAACCATCTAACGACGGGTTACAAACTGGTGATTGCTGACTCTTATCAGCAACGCAGCTCAGTTTTAGCGCTGGCTTTGCAACGCACCACCAGCAGCATGTATGCCTCACTGGTGCGCGCTTATCAATTGTATTACCCAGCGCCTGCGCTGTTTTGGCTGGAACTGCATCAAGTCTATTTGCTGGCGCGCAAAAACAACTTACACACCCAGTCCATCCGTGATGCCCTACTGGACAATGTTAACGAACAAAGTGTTGAGACGGCCTACAGCTGCGTGTTACTGCTCAGCTGCGCGCGCATTAATCAGATGCGCCAAAATGATATTGCTATTTTAGCCCGTGCCTTGCCCAGCTGGGCGCATCTGGCCACACTACAAAATGCAGATCTGGACAGCAGCTTATTTATTGTTAACTTGAACACCGACGCACAGCCTCGCTACAAAGAACTGATGGAGCAAGAGCACATACAGTCGCGCTTAGGTTTTAACACTCAAGAATTGGCAGAAGCGCTGATCCAATACCAGCAGTCACTTGACAGTAAAACCACAAAATCACGCATCAGTGTGCCAGACAACATGCCCAACACTTTAATTGCGCAACTGTGCAGTGCTTGGGGCAATATTGCTAAACGTGACTTTCAGCGCACCAGCAGTAAAGGTCCTTTGCACGTCTGTTTAGGCATGAGCGCTGTACATTATTACTTGTCTGACTTGCAAGCCTTTGAAAAAACCCTGCAATCAAAACAAGTTTCATTTGTTGAATACAACACAGATAACAGCATCCCCGATATTTGGGCACAAGCCATTGATGTTGACGCCACACACTCTAAGGACACGCTCGACAGCGACCTGATTGAATACGAGAGCGCGCCCGTACCACTGCTCACAGAAGTGCAACCGTCCGAGCAGCCGGCGCCTGAAGCAGCCTCGGTGCCAGAAGAGATTTTATATCCTACTTACACCTTAAGCATCGTCAACCACAGCCCTGGTGGCTATTGTTTAGCTTGGCAAGATTCAGTACCGCCTTTACTGCAAGCCGGTGAAATTATTGCTTTACGCGAAAATGACAACCGACCTTGGTCAACAGCGGTAATCCGCTGGATTCGCCAGGCAGGTAGCGCCAGTACGCAAATGGGTATCGAGTTGATTGCGCCAAATGCGCAGCCCTGCGGTTTACAACTGTTACGTAGCGGTGATAATTCCAGTCACTTTTTGCGCGCGTTACTGGTGCCGGAAATTCCAGCGTTATCGCGGCCGGCCAGCGTTATTGCTCCACGTATTCCGTTTCAAGAAGGCCATAAAGTGGCCATTAATCAAGCAGGTAATGAGCTGCGCGCCATGCTGACCAAGCGCTCAATGCATACCGGTAGCATCAGTCAGTTTGAGTACAATCTACTCTCAGCGCCCGCCGCCGAAAAGAAGCCCGCGCCAGCAAGCTCAACAACAACGAAGTCTGAAGACTTTGACTCACTGTGGAAGTCATTGTAAATTCTGATCATTTTCTTGGGTTCTAAATATGTGCACTCGACACTGTGATGGTAAATATGGTTATTGATAAAAAAACGATTCGCTTGCTCATTTTAGAAGACTCAGAAAATGAAGCTGAACGCATTGTTAGCCTGTTTCGTAACTCAGGCCATGCGACCCGCGCCCATCGCATTGCATCACTTGACGACCTCAATGACGCACTAAAAAATATCTGGGATTTGTGTATTGCTGCAGATAACAGCGAGCAACTCGATCCATTGACCTGCTTACAAGCCATTCATAAAATGGCGCGTGATATTCCCTTTATCCAACTGTGCCAAGACGAGTCATCAGACACCTTGACTGACGCTTTGCAGATGGGCGCGCAAGATGCAGTCCCGCAAGGCGAAGATGAGCGTTTGGTTTTAGTCGCAAAACGCGAGCTCAATAACCTCGAAGAACGCCGCGCGCGCCGCGCCGCTGAAGTCGCGCTACGCGAAACCGAAAAACGCTGTCAGTTGCTGCTTGAAAGCTCGGTCGATGCCATCGCTTATGTACACGACGGTATGCATATTTACGCCAACAGCGCGTACTTACAATTATTTGGCTATGTCGATCCTGATGAAATGGAAGGCATGCCGATGATTGACTTAATTGCCAGCAGCGATCAAAGCCACTTTAAAGACTTCTTAAAACATTACCGCAGTGAAGACGGCAACGCCGACCTGACCTGCTCGGGAATAACGGCGTCGGCACAACAATTCCAAGCCAACATGACCTTCTCACCCGCTCAATATGATGGTGAGCCTTGTGTGCAGGTGGTTATTCGTGTCACCAATGACAATGCCGAGTTGGAAGAAAAACTGCGAGAAATCAGCAGCCAAGATTTAGTCACAGGTTTATACAACCGCCAGCACTTCCTTGAAATTCTAGATAGCGCAGCCGAACGCGCGATTAACGTAGGCCAGCAGGCTAGCGTTGCTTATATTAAAGTCGACCATTACACAGCCTTACAAACAGAGTTAGGACTGGCTGGAATCGATTTATTACTGACGGATTTAGCCAATCTTTTACGTCAAAACCTCAGTCCCGCAGCGCAAATAGCACGTTTTTCTGATGATGCTTTTAGTGTACTGACGCCCAACAGCACAGCGGAAGCATTGGAGCCTGAGCTACGTGCTTTGATGAAAAAAGTTGAAGCACAACTCTTTGATATCAATGGCCGTACCGCACAAACCACGCTCACCATTGGCGTTGCGGCACTGAGTGAAAAAACCTCAAAAGCTGCCGAAGTACTCAAGCGTGCACATGACTGCGCCGATCAAATCACCAGTGGTAATGCACTCAAAGTGCACAACCCTGCGGATGACTTAGCGGCCGCAGCCAACCGTGGTGATATTGTCGCTTTGGTGCAGCAAGCGCTGGAAAACAACAGTTTCAAACTCCTCTTCCAGCCCATTATTAGCTTACGTGGTGATCAAGATGAGTTGTATGAAGTCTTACTCAGGCTGATCAATCCACAAGGTGAGGAAGTCCCACCCGCCGAGTTTATTAATGCGGCTATTTCTGCCGGTTTAGCAGAAAAAATTGATCGTTGGGTGCTGCTCAACTCAATCAAATTACTCACTGAGCACCGCAACAAAGGCAACCAGACGCGCTTTTTCATTCATTTGTCGAGCGCCAGTTTATGCGATCCAAGCTTACTGCCTTGGCTCAGCGTTGCCTTGAAAGCCTCACGTTTACCAGCTGACTCTATTATTTTACAAATCCGTGAAACTGATGCTGTCGCCTACTTAAAGCAAACTAAACAGCTGACTGAAGGCTTGCGTGCGCTGCACTGTCAGATTGCTTTAGGTCAGTTTGGCTGCACCATCAACCCATTCAATACGCTTAAACACCTTGATGTTGATTTTGTAAAAGTCGATGGCTCATTTACTAAAGAACTTAGCAGCGCCGAAAGCCAAGAGGCACTTAAAGACATGCTGGCAGCATTACATGCACAAGCTAAACACAGCATAGTGCCCTTTGTGGAAAGTGCCAGCGTCCTCTCGGTGCTGTGGCAAGCGGGGGTCAATTACATCCAAGGGCATTATTTACAAGGCCCGAGCCAAGCCATGACTTATGATTTTTCCAGCAACGACAGTTAAAAGACACTATTGAGCGCCAATAACAGGGCGCTCGTCGTTGTGACCCTTAGGTTAAAATCAGCGCCAGCCCTAAGCATCTGGCGCTATTGTGCTGCTCGTACCCAGAGCATGAGCTTCTGCATAGCGCTTGATGCTTTATCCAGCAGCGTGCAGCGGGTATCATAAGCAGCTTAATTTTATTTCTTCACCTCGCGCGCAGGTTAGACAGTCCATGTCGATGGTTCGTATTGGTTCCTACACATTAGCTAACAACCTGATTCTTGCGCCTATGGCTGGAGTCACTGACCGCCCACAACGCCAGCTTTGTGCGCGTTTTGGTGCGGGTTTAACGGTTTCTGAAATGCTGACCAGCGATACCAGTCTCTGGTCAAGCCGCAAATCCAGTTTACGCTTGCTCACTGATAGCGATCCGGAGCCACGCTCTGTACAGATTGCGGGCGCTGACCCTGCGATGCTGGCGCATGCCGCGCAGCAATGCGTGGAACTGGGCGCGCACATTATTGATATCAATATGGGTTGCCCGGCCAAAAAAGTGTGTAACAAAGCGGCAGGCTCAGC
>CANRHT010000058.1 GCA_947630465.1 uncultured Pseudomonadaceae bacterium | reverse complement strand
GTGTTCCGGAAGAAGACTTCAACTCGTACGCAACCCACCGTGGCGACCACCTCACTGCACAGCGTGCAACCTTTGCTAACCCTAAGCTGTTCAACGAAATGGTTTTGGACGAGCAGGGTGAAGTGCGCCAAGGTTCTTTTGCGCGCATTGAGCCTGAAGGCACAGTGACTCGCATGTGGGAAGCGATTGAAACCTACATGGAGCGCAAGCAGCCGCTGATTATTGTCGCTGGTGCTGACTACGGTCAGGGTTCATCACGTGACTGGGCGGCCAAAGGTGTGCGTTTAGCCGGTGTGGAAGTGATTGCCGCAGAAGGTTTTGAGCGTATTCACCGTACCAACCTGATTGGTATGGGCGTGTTGCCGCTACAGTTTGCAGAAGGCACGACGCGTCTCACTTTAGGTTTAGATGGCACTGAAACCTACGATGTAGAAGGTGAGCTTAAGCCACGTAATACGATGACTTTAGTGATTACCCGTCGCAATGGCGACATCGTGCGCGTACCGATGCTCAGTCGTTTAGATACGGCAGCAGAAGTCGAAGTGTACGAAGCGGGCGGTGTCTTGCAGCGTTTTGCGCAAGAGTTTCTTGCTGAAACGACCACTGCCTAATGCTGGTTGATGCATGACCTAACCCGCTAAGCGAGCGACCCTTGTTTAGCGGGTTCTTTTTTTCTAGTGAACGCTTTAGAGCGTTGACCACTACTTTTATTTTAGATGAGGGCGTTACTATGAGTCAGGTCCCACAAATTAAAATTCCAGCCACGTATATCCGTGGCGGTACCAGTAAAGGTGTGTTTTTTCGTATCGAAGATTTGCCCGAGGCCGCACAGCAGCCCGGCGCGGCACGCGATAATGTCTTGCTGCGGGTGATTGGCAGCCCTGACCCTTACGGTAAACAAACGGATGGCATGGGCGGGGCAACGTCGAGCACCAGCAAAACAGTACTGTTAGCAAAAAGCAGTCAGCCTCATCACGATGTGGACTATTTGTTTGGTCAAGTATCGATTGATAAGCCTTTTGTAGACTGGAGCGGTAACTGCGGCAACTTAACTGCGGCGGTGGGTTCCTTTGCCATTTCTAACGGTTTGGTGGCGGCCGATAAAATTCCAGAAAATGGCATTTGTACCGTACGGATCTGGCAGGTCAATATCGAGAAAACTATTATTGCTCATGTGCCCATTACCAATGGTCAAGTGCAAGAAACCGGTGACTTTGAACTGGATGGCGTGACGTTCCCTGCAGCAGAAGTGCAGGTTGAGTTCTTAGATCCTGCTGATGGCGATGGTGATGATGCAGCCATGTTCCCCACAGGTCATGTGGTGGATGAACTTGAAGTGCCAGGTGTAGGTACTCTGCAAGCCACGCTGATCAATGCCGGTATTCCCACTATTTTTGTTAATGCTGCAGATATCGGTTACACAGGTACTGAGCTGCAGTCAGCGATCAATAGCGATAAAGACGCCTTGGCTAAATTTGAGCTGATTCGTTCGCACGGCGCGGTGAAAATGGGTTTGATCAAAGATGTGGCTGAAGCCGCCGCGCGTCAACATACGCCGAAGGTCGCCTTTGTCGCGCCACCGGCGGATTATGTCTCCTCCAGTGGTAAAGCGATTCACGCAGCGGATATTGATGTGCTCGTACGTGCGTTATCCATGGGGCAGCTGCACCACGCGATGATGGGCACTGCAGCCGTGGCCATTGGTACGGCTGCCGCGATTCCTGGCACTTTAGTCAACTTGGCCGCCGGTGGTGAAGATCGCCAAGCGGTAAACTTCGGTCACCCATCCGGCACCTTACGTGTCGGCGCAGAAGCGGCGCAAGAGAACGGCACTTGGGTGGTTAAAAAAGCCATTATGAGTCGTAGTGCACGGGTATTAATGGAAGGCTGGGTGCGTATTCCCGGTGACTCTTTCTAGAGCGTTGCAAAGCTTCAGCTGAACTAAAAAGCGCTCATCAAGAGCGCTTTTTAGTGTCTGAATAACAGTTACAAGTAGGCAGGCTTATTTTTCCGGTTCCATTGGAAACAGCTTGTCCGACAGCTTCACATACCAAGCCGCAGACTGCACTTGGATAATATACGCCAAGGCTATTAGCAAGGCGGCTTGCGCACCTGCTTCACCAAAGGCGGTCATGGATAAGGCTAAGGCAATCGATAGGTTACGCATCACCGTGCCATACACCAAAGCAATGCCATCGCCACGGTTTAAACGTTTGCGAGCAATCACAGTGCTGACGACATAGTTAATGCCATACAGCAGTAATAAAGGCAGCAATAAGTGCAACACTAGGCTGGGTGATTCCAGTAAATCTGGGCCTTTCAGTGCCATCGCAACAAACACGATACCTAATACACCTAAACTGGAAAAAGGTGGAAATTTTGGTGCGTATTTTTTCTGAAAAGTCTCCACCCCATGTTTGCGTACCAGCAGCGTGCGGGTGATTTGTCCGGCAATTAAAGGAATCGCAATAAAGAGCAAGATTTGCTGGAACACTAAAGCCAGTTGCACAGGAATATCTGAACCCAGCAGCGCCTTGACATAAAAAGGGGTCAGCAGTGAGCCTAGAAATAAACCAATTAACGTCAGTTTAATCGCTGCAGGCAAATTGCCCTTAGCAAAACCTGTCCAAGAAATGGTCATACCGCTGGTTGGTAGCAAAGCCGCCAAGAGTAAACCCAGCGCCAATTCAGGTTGTTGCGCAAAAAATACGCGACCTAAGAAAAAAGCGACCATTGGAATAAAGATAAAATTAATTACAATCGCCCAGACCTGCACAGCATGATCCCCGCCGACTAACAGCTGCTTAGGTTTAACACCGACCATCATGGGGTAGACCATCAGCAGGGTGAGTGGGGCAATGAGCACCTTGAGGTTCTCAGTCGGTAAGGTTAAACCTGCCGCTAAGCCGAGCAGTAAGAACAGTGGGATGCTGAGACTTAGATGCTTGCTTAACCAAGTTATGTATTTCATAACAGCCTCGATACGGTTGAATTGCAGAGTAAGTACTGCACAATGCAGTACGCTATTATTATATATGATTGCTAAGTATTTTTTCGGGCGTTAAAGTCGCAGTGACCTATATCTGCAGTTTTTCGCAACAAATCGCTGCAAACTTCGCTGCTGGGCAAGATTACAGTGCCGGCAAGGTATACAATACTGCGCTGATATATTGAATCGCAGAACTATGTTGCAGGTGTTAAGCATGCGCAGCGAGCAATCGAGGCGTACAAGGCTTAGATGCATGTATTTGTTTTTGCTAACCCGTTAGGTGTTTTATTGTTTACTGATCTTGTTTTTGAAGAAGGATTGACCCAGGTGGATGCTGAGCTTGATGTGATCTTTGTACCAACGGATGATTTGATCGTTGAGGCAATGCTGAAAATGGCTGCGGTCACTGCTGAAGATGTTGTCTATGACTTAGGCTGTGGTGATGGGCGTATTGTCGTGGCTGCGGCCATGGAGCGTGGCGCACGAGCGGTGGGTGTGGATATGGACCCGCGGCGTATTGCTGAAGCCAATGCTTTAGCGCAAGAAGTCAGCGTTGAGGACCGCGTACAGTTTATTCAAGATGATTTGCTCACCGTTGATTTTAGTGACGCCAGCGTGGTGACTTTATATCTGTTGCCCTCGCTGAACGTAAAATTAAAAGCACGCATCTTAACCGAACTTAAACCCGGTACCCGGATTATTGCCCATGCTTTTAATATGGGGCGCTGGCAACCGGATGCCAAGCGTGCGATGGGTGGTGTGTATTTGTACAAATGGGTGGTACCTGCACCCGTGCAAGGCACTTGGGAATGGTTAGGCGCGGATGCAAAAGTGTACCGCGTGAGCTTAGAGCAAACCTTCCAGATGCTCAGTGGTACCGCTTGGATTGATAATGTGCAGGCTGAATTGATCGAAGCTAAATTGTTGGGCGATCGTGTGCGCTTAGTGATTCAGGCGGATGTCCGCGATGAGCCGCAAGTGTTTATGTCGTCGTATCAAGAAGGGGTGTTATTGCCCGCCATTGATAGCCAGCAAGTGTCGGCGGGTATTCGTTTAGAGGTTTAAATGATGGCTTGAGGCTCAGGGTGTCCAAGTCGATTGAGACACCCTGAGTCGTCTGACAGAATTAGAAGGTGGCGCAATGCCCGCCTGATGGCGCTTGACCTGAGCCAATGGCAATGATCGGTGCTTCAAGACGCAAGTTAACCGGTTGCGAGCTGTGCCAATCCCACACAAAAAATCCAATCAGTAGTGTCCAAAACACCACAATCCGTAGGCTGCTTAATCGAGTCATATCAATATCCAAAATAACGGCGCACACGTACACCGATCAGTGAGCCTAAGAAAGCCATCACCACCCAAATCCAGCCATGAATACTGCCGGTGGAAATTCCACTGACCATAGCACCCACGTTACAGCCAAAGGCTAAGCGCGAGCTGTAGCCGAGTAAAAAACCAGCAATGATGCCCACAATCCATTGTTGAGTATTAAGTTTATTGGATTTACCGCTCTTATTACGCGAGAAAATCCACAAAGCACCGGCCAAAATACCGATATTAGTAATGGAAGTCAGATCTAAAAAAACCGACTGCTGTAAAGCGGTGGCGTTAACCGGTTGACTCCAAAAGGCATTGACCGTTGGATCAAACAGGTTGCCGGCTTGGGCGATTTTTGCTGCCCATAAGCCAAAACCATAGACCACGCCCCAAGGCTGTCCGGCAATCACTAGATTGAGTACCGCTAACACAGCAATTAAGACAGCACCGATTAGCAGTGTTTTATTAAATATACTGCGTGAGACGCTGCTGGTTTTTGACCACCACCAGGCCGCTAAGCCTAAAGCGATTAAGCCCAAATAGGTCAAACCTAAAGCGCCACCTAAGCCGACTTCTTCCACTAAGCCAACAGGTTGTACGTGACCCAAATCGAGCCACCAGCCTAAGTGCGCTGAGCCTAAAAAACTGCCCAAAGCAAACACTGGCAGAATTGCCATGTTCAATGGGATGCCTAAACCGGCTTTATATAAGGTGCCAGAGCCACAGCCATCAGCAATTTGCATCGCACCACCAAACACTAAAGCACCAATCAGCAAACTGATACTGGGTGGGCCTAATGCAGCACTGAGTTCGGTAGGGAAGCTGGCCAGCAGCGGCATCGAGAATGCAGCGGCAATGGCGAGTAAAATCAATTGAGCAAACACACCGCTGGCGTCGCGTTGCTCAATTAAATTACGCCAACCGGTAGTAAACCCGAAGCGCGCACCCGCAAGTACCGCACCTAAGCCGATACCAACCAGAAATAGTAAGCTTTGGCGTACAGAGACAAACCAAAATAAAAACACGGCAAAGGCTGCAAAAGCCACCGTTAAAGCGACACGGTTTTTCATCTTAGTCATTCACCAATTTAGAAAACATGGCTTGCAGTTGCTCAAGTCGAGTGGGCGTATTTTCCATTGGCAAACCAACGGTATCTTGCGTCCACTCAGCTAATGAAGCAGGGTAGAGGCGTACATTGGGCACACCAGCGAGCTCTGAAAGGACAAACCAATTGGTTGCCGCCCAGTGTCCGGTATTACAAAACGACACGGTTTCTTGCGCTTGATCGAGGTTTTGACTGCGCACCAGCTCTTGAATCTCTGTGAGCGGGCGAATGCGAGTGTCATCTTGGTTAAACCACTGACCAAAAGGTAAGTTTTGTGCGGTGGCAATAGTACCGCCGGTACTGGCTGTTGGTGCTTTCACGCTGCCTTGATAAAAGAGCGGTGGACGCGCATCGAGCAGTTGATAGGTTGTGTCCTGCTGAATTATTTTATCGAGCAGCTCATCTTTTAAAATCACTAATTTAGGATTGCTCTGTACGGTAAAGGAGCTGGGCTCTGTATTCTGGGTGTCGGTTGCGGTGAATTGCTCGGCTTTTTGCCACTGCTGAAAGCCGCCATTGAGCACGCTTAAGTCAGTTAATCCAACATATTTAAGCGTCCAATACACACGCGCTGCGGCACCAAAATCAGTTTCATCCACACCGCTGGAATACACGATCACTGGTTGTTGATTATTCAGGCCCAGTTCGCGAATCAGTTGCTGAAAATACGTATCATCTGCCAGTTTGCCGGGGTTATTTGCTGGGCCACGCCATTTGCCATAGGGCGCAGACACAGCGCCGGGAATATGACCAGCGGCGTAATCTTCAGGGCTGCGAATATCAATGATTTGCAGGGCAGGATTCTGGCTCAGAGCGCTGGATAACTCACTGGCTTCGAGTAAAGGTTGTGGGGTGGCGGCTTGTGCATGACTCAAAAAAATGCACAAAAAAAACGCCAAGCTGGCGTATAGATGTTTCATTGCTGTGACTCCTTAATTTATGCGCCAATGATCGCATAACGCGGCTTAATGCAGAAGTAATAAATTGATATATAGCTATATGTAATTTGATTCTTATAACTAAAATTTATTTTCGGCGTATAAGATTAACGGCTGCGTATGCGGTACAGCTCAAGCTAGGCTTTATAAATAGTGGAGTTAAACACTCTATGGTGGCCAGTTTTACTTGACCACTACAGTTAGAGCGCCTGCACACCCTTAGCGAGTCTGCAGGCGAGTATTGCGCTTAGTTGTTTTCCGCGAGGAAGAACCAAGTATCCAGTACTGAGTCTGGATTGAGGGAAACGCTTTCGATGCCTTGCTCCATTAACCAACGCGCTAGATCCGGGTGATCGGATGGGCCTTGACCGCAAATACCAATGTATTTATCAGCTTTAATGCAGGCTTGAATGGCCAGCGACAGCAGCTTTTTAACTGCAGGATCACGTTCGTCAAACAGGTGCGCAATCACGCCTGAGTCACGGTCAAGACCTAAAGTGAGCTGGGTCATATCGTTGGAGCCGATGGAGAAACCATCAAAGTGCTCAAGGAACTCATCTGCCAATAAAGCGTTAGAAGGCAACTCGCACATCATGATCAAGCGTAAGCCATTGTCGCCACGCTTAAGGCCGTACTCTTCAAGTAAGCCCACCACTTGTGCAGCTTCATTGACCGTGCGTACAAAAGGCACCATCAATTCAACGTTGGTCAGCCCCATCACATCACGCACACGTTTCATCGCGCGGCATTCCAGTTCAAAGCAGTCACGGAATGATTCGCTGATGTAGCGTGACGCACCACGGAAACCCAACATGGGGTTTTCTTCGGTCGGCTCATACAGCTTGCCACCGATCAGGTTGGCGTATTCGTTGGATTTAAAGTCAGACAAACGCACAATGACTTTTTTCGGCCAGAAAGCTGCGGCGAGGGTGCTGACACCTTCCACCAGTTTGTCGACATAAAAATCAATTGGGCTGGCATAACCGGCAGTACGCTTAGCCACACTGTCTTGTAAATCGCTGGGTAGGCTATCAAAGTTAAGCAGCGCTTTAGGGTGCACGCCGATCATGCGGTTAATAATAAACTCAAGGCGCGCCAGACCCACACCTTCGTTGGGCAGCTGCGCAAAATCAAAGGCACGATCAGGGTTACCCACGTTCATCATGATTTTAAACGGCAGATCAGGCATCGCTTCAACAGAGTTGGTGCGAATATCAAAATTCAACTCGCCGTCAAAGACAAAACCGGTATCGCCTTCGGCACAAGAAACCGTTACCCCTTGACCATCTTTTAACAACGCAGTGGCATTGCCGCAGCCGACTACGGCTGGAATACCCAGTTCACGCGCAATAATGGCTGCGTGACAGGTGCGGCCACCGCGGTTAGTAACAATGGCGCTGGCGCGCTTCATCACCGGCTCCCAGTCTGGGTCGGTCATATCAGAGACCAGCACATCACCGGGTTGCACTTTGTCCATTTCAGACACGTCATTGATGACACGGACGCGGCCGGCACCGATACGCTGACCAATGGCGCGGCCTTCAACCAAGACCGTGCCTTGTTCCTTAAGTAAGTAGCGCTCCATCACATTGAGGTTGCTGCGGCTTTTTACGGTTTCTGGACGCGCTTGCACAATATACAATTGGCCATCGTCACCGTCTTTGGCCCACTCAATATCCATTGGACAGCCATAATGCTGCTCAATGATCATCGCTTGCTTCGCCAGTTCACTGACTTCAGCATCGGTCAAAGAAAAGCGCATGCGCTCCGCAGGATCAACATCAATGGTATCAATGGATTTGCCGGCGCTGGCATCGCTGCCGTACACCATTTTTAGCGCTTTACTGCCTAAGTTACGGCGTAAAATAGCAGGGCGGCCCGCGGCTAAAGTGTGTTTGTGGACATAAAACTCATCAGGGTTGACTGCGCCTTGAACGACAGTTTCACCTAAGCCATAAGCGCTGGTAATAAAGACCACGTCACGAAAGCCGGACTCAGTGTCTAAGCTGAACATCACGCCTGCGGCTGCAGTTTCTGAGCGCACCATGCGTTGTACGCCAACCGAGAGCGCCACGTTACGGTGATCAAAACCTTGGTGGACACGGTAAGAAATGGCGCGGTCATTAAACAATGAGGCAAACACTTCTTTGGCGGCGTGAATCACGTTATCCACGCCACGAATATTTAAAAATGTTTCTTGTTGGCCGGCAAAAGAAGCATCGGGTAAATCTTCTGCTGTAGCAGAGGAACGTACCGCAACCGCCATGTTGTCATTGCCGTTGGCCATGAGTGCAAAGGCGCTGCGAATATCAGCATCCAATTGCGCGGGGAAATCACCGTCTAAAATCCACTGACGAATTTGCGTGCCCGCTGCAGCAAGGGCGTTGACATCATTGGTATCGAGCGCATCCAGTAAGTCATGAATGCGTGCGTCTAAGTTATTTGTATCAATAAAGTCACGGTAAGCTTGTGCGGTGGTAGCAAAACCGCTGGGCACAGAGACACCGGCACCAGCAAGGTTGCTAATCATTTCGCCTAGGGAAGCGTTTTTGCCCCCTACACGCTCAACATCATGGTTACCGAGCTTATCGAGGGAAACTACGTACTCAACCAAGGTGATCTCTCCACGTCTGTATTGAAAGGGCCAGTATAATCAATTGGCCTTAATAGGGGAAAATGGTTCACAATGTTGCCGGACAGCATGTCTGGCAAAAAGTCAGCCTATACTAACCGAGAAATGTTCACGACTTAAGGCTTTTGGCAATTATGAAACGTACAGCTTTTTTTATTTCAGATGGAACGGGTATCACTGCCGAAACGCTTGGGCAAAGTTTATTGGCGCAATTTGATAATATTGATTTTCGCCGCCTGACTCGACCTTATATTGATACGGTCGAGAAAGCACATGCAATGGTACAGCAAATTAACGAAGTTGCGGAAACCGAACAGATCCGCCCGATCGTCTTTGACACTATCGTTAATACGGAAATTCGCGATATTTTATCCACTGCCAATGCTTTTAAAGTGGATATTTTTTCCAGCTTTCTGTCGCCACTTGAAGAAGAGCTCAATGATCGTTCATCCTACTCAGTCGGCAAGTCGCACTCAATCACCCATAGCGCAAATTATATCGAGCGTATTGAAGCGGTACACTTTGCTTTAGAAAATGATGATGGTGGACGCACCCGTCACTATGACAGTGCAGATATTATTTTGGTTGGTGTCTCGCGTTGTGGTAAAACGCCGACTTGTTTGTATATGGCGATGCAGTACGGCATTCGTGCGGCCAACTATCCATTAACTGAAGAAGACATGGAAAGTTTGCAGTTGCCCAGCTCGTTAAAGCAGCATAAAGAGAAGTTATTTGGTTTAACCATTGATGCTGATCGTCTAGCGGCGATTCGTAACGAGCGTAAACCCAATAGCCGTTATGCCAGTTATGCGCAATGTGAGTTTGAAGTGCGTGAAGTAGAAGGCTTGTTTCAGCGTGACAATATCAATTTTATCAATACCACTCACTTCTCGGTGGAAGAGATTTCAGCCAAGATTCTGGTGGAAAAAGGTATTGAACGTCGCTTTAAATAAACCCTGTCTGCATGGGTATTGAGCTGCAGCGCTACTCAGCAAAACGGGCCGCATACGTCTTAGGTGTGCGGCCCGTTTTTGTATCAGCAGAGTAGGGGTCTGGTTTTATTCGAACTCGTCCCAGCCGCCCATTTCTTTCCAGCGATTAACGATGCCGCAGAACAGTTCAGCCGTTTTTTCCGTATCGTAACGCGCGTTATGAGCTTCGCGAGCGTCAAAATCGATAGCCGCTGCTTCACAGGCTTTGGCCAGCACTGTTTGCCCGTAAGCTAAACCGCCTAAGGTGGCTGTATCAAAGCTAGAGAAGGGGTGGAAAGGGTTGCGCTTAATCCCGCACCGCTCAACCGCCGCATTTAAAAAGCCTAAATCAAAGTGACTGTTATGGCCGACTAAGATGGCACGCTTACAACCGCTGGCTTTTAATGATTTGCGCACACTTTTAAAAATTTCACCCAGAGCATGATCTTCTTTAACCGCCATGCGCAACGGATGATCAAGCTTAATGCCGGTAAAATCTAAAGCAGCTTGCTCAATATTGGCACCTTCGAACGGCTGGATGCGAAAAAACAAGGTGTGCTCAGCATACAGCAGACCTTCTTCATCCATGGCCGGGATAACCGCGGCAATTTCTAGTAAGGCGTCAGTTGCGCAATTAAAACCACCCGTTTCTACGTCAATCACGACCGGCAAGTAACCACGAAAACGGCGCGCCATCGCTGATTTTAAACCGCCGCTGTGTTTGTCGTGTCCGTTGTTGGCGCCGTTATCGTATTCTAACTCGTAATCTGGGATATCGCCGCTCATGCTTGAGTTCCTAATACACGCCAATTTAATGTCTCACCAGCGCGCAAGGGCACCAGTTGTTGCTCACCAAAATCAAAAGAAGCCGGCACTGTCCAAGGTTCGCGCACTAAGGTAATAGTGTCTTGATTGCGCGGTAAACCATAGAAATCGGCACCAAAATGGCTGGCAAAGGCTTCGAGTTTATCCAATGCATT
>CANRHT010000057.1 GCA_947630465.1 uncultured Pseudomonadaceae bacterium | reverse complement strand
CCCACTTGTTTAGTGTATGCACCGGTTGTGGCGCGAATATATAACTCGCGGGCTTTGGCTATATCGCAGGGATCATATTCGTAACTGATTGCCACCGGCACCATGCTTAATGAAGCAATCACACTGTGGAAATCTTCTGTTTTACGTGACAAGTGAAACATTTTTAAGATGGCGCTTTCAGTGCGGTCATCGCCATCTTTAGCACGGCCTTCAGCCTGAGCAATCCAGATGGATTCACGGTCATTTAAAATAGAATGATTGATATAAGCGGATAACAGCTGAAAAGCGGCCATCTTCTCGCGTCTGTTGGTCAGTGAGCGGTGCACAATAAAGCTTTTATTAATGCGCATTAGATCGCTGACAAAAGGGCGCTGCAGTAAGTTATCGCCAATGGCAATGCGCGGCGTGGCGTGTTTGGCTTGAAATAAAGCGTAATTAACAAAAGCAGGGTCCATTACAATATCGCGGTGATTAGCGATATATAAATGGGGTTGCCCCAGCTGTAAATGCTCAATGCCTGAGAAACTAATCCCATCGGTAGCCTGAGTAATGCTGCGTTCCACATAGGGCTCAATGCGTTCTTGTAGCGCGGCGACACTGTTCACGCCAGCCACTTCAGCGCGCAGTTTGTGCGCAATCATCGGGCGCAAGAGCCAGCCTAAATAGCGTGATGCTTTAGGGAATCGATAGTGGGTGATGATCGATAAAAAATCGACATCAGCCAGTAAGCGTTGCAGTACAGTCGCCACTTCGCTGTCGTTGTAAGGGCGAATGCTGTCAAATTGATCCATGTGATTCTCTTATGCGGATGCTGTTCAGTGCTTAAGGCGCTGTGGGGTTGGACAAGTGCGCTATTATACCTGCATTGATGGATAACTTGCAGAGGAGTTCAATGGTGCAAAGGATTCATGAGCCGGCTGATTTAATGGAAGCGCAAATGCTAATGAGCATGTTAAACAGCGAGGGCATTGCCGTGTATTTACAGGGCGCAGATTTGGTCGGTGGTATGGGCGAGTTGCCGGCGATGGGTTTATTGGGCTTGATGGTGGACGATGAGCATGTACAGCACGCACGCGAGTTAATCGCCAGTTATCAGCAAGCCGTGCCCATTGTTGAAGACGAGTTTGATGCTCCGCAAATCGCGCAACGCGGTGTTTTAGAATGCTAAAAGAGAGGCTCTGATGTCAGGACGTTATGGATTGTTTAAATGGCCGCAAGCAATGTCTGAATTGGCAGGTTTTCCGCAGCAGATGCGTGCTCATTGGAACTTAGCGCCGAAATCACAAGTGCTGATGCTCTATCAAAAAAAGGATCAGCTGCAGGCGACGCTAGCGCTATGGGGCTTTACCTCAAACTGGATGACTGATTTGAGCCGCGCGGTAGCCCATGCGCGTGTTGAAACCGTACATAGCCAACCCATGTTTAAAAAAGCCTGGCGCAATCAGCGCTGTGTATTGCCCGCCAATGGTTTTTTTGAATGGCGCGGTCTGCATCGCAAGCATCCATTCTGGTTGTATGCGCAAGAGTCTGTGCTGTATTTTGCGGGGATTTTTGATGTCTACTCAGTGCCGGGACAGGATTATTACAGTGTGGCGATGTTGACTCAGCAGGCGGCAAATTTGCGTCGGCCGCTGGTGTTGACTGAGCCACAATTGGCGGTATGGCTTAATCCGCTCAGCAGTGAAGAAGAGTTGCGCGAGCTATTGGCTAGCGCCGCACCACAATTACATGAGCGCCGCGTTAGCACCTTGATTAACGACCCGCTGGTAGACGGACCGCATTGTTTGGATGTGGGGTAAAGGCTGAGCGTTAAGCAAGTTAGCAGTCTTCGTCAAAACGCTCAGCAATCAGCTGTTGTAACGCACGCAGCGCTTCGTCAGCCTGCTCGCCGGTCGCGCTGATATGCAAGTCTGTGCCTTTGCTGGCGGCGAGCATCATCACCGACATGATGTTTTTACCATTGCACAAACTGTCAGGTTCACGGCCCACAGCGATGGCGCAAGGAAAACTGTTGGCGATGGAGACAAACTTTGCCGCGGCACGCGCATGTAACCCCAGCTTGTTGATAATGGTCACTTGGCAGCTAGGCATCGTTATTCTCGTTGCTACGCACGACATCGCGGTGGCGGATTTGCACGTTAGTGATGTCTTTGCGCAAGGCGTCACCGATACGCTGAGCCATGTAAACAGAGCGGTGCTGTCCGCCGGTGCAACCAATAGCGATAGTGACATAAGCGCGGTTACTGGCGGCAAAACGTGGCAGCCACTTGGCTAAATAAGTGTAAATATCAGTGAACATCTCTTCGACGTCAGCTTGCTCGCCTAAATAATCAATAATGGGCTGATCAAGTCCGCAGTAGGCGCGCAAGTCCGGCTTCCAATAGGGGTTGGGCAAGCAGCGAATATCAAAGATCACATCGGCATCCACGGGTACACCGCGCTTAAAGCCAAATGATTCGATTAAAAAAGCGGTGCCAGGCTCAGGTTTGTCCAGTAGACGCAGCTTGATCACGTCGCGCAGTTGGTACAAGTTGAGGCTGGAGGTGTCGATGGTTAAATCAGCTAAATCAATGATCGGCGATAACAGTGTTTTTTCGTCATGGATCGCCTCCGCTAGTGAGCGGGTATCGTTGGTCAGTGGATGTCGCCTGCGGGTTTCAGAAAACCTTTTTAGCAAAGTATCATCGTCCGCATCAAGATAAAGCACGTCGCAGACGATATGCCGCGCGCGCAAACCAGCTAATAACTCCGGAAAACGCTCCAGTTGATTGGGCGCATTACGCGCATCAATGGATACGGCAATATTGGGATGAACCAGCTCGGTGGACAATAACGTGCGCTCTGCCAATTCCGGCAAGAGCATTGCGGGCAGGTTATCAATGCAATAAAAGTCGTTATCTTCGAGTACATCCAGGGCTGTACTTTTACCTGAACCAGAACGACCGCTAACGATCACTAACCGCATGAATAGAGCCTCTAAAGTTGCGCGTCAAGAATAGCTTGGTATAACGCAGCGCTATCGGCTGCATGACGCATCCGCTCGCGGACATCATCTTGTTCGAAAATACTGGCAATTTGACGCAGTAATTCTAAGTGTTCGTCTGTGGCCTCTTCGGGGACCAACAGAACAAAGAGTAAATCAACCGGTTCGCCATCAATGGCGTCGAAATCAACCGCTGTTTCTAAATGTAATACGGCACTGATCGGAGTGGTGCAGCCGATCAGGCGACAATGAGGGATCGCAATACCATTGCCAAAACCTGTGGAGCCGAGCCTTTCGCGAGCCACAAGGCTCTCAAAAAGAACGTCTTCATCAATATCAGGTAAGTCTGAGGCAATCAGGTGGGCAATGTATTCAAGTACGCGTTTTTTACTGCCGCCCGGTACGTTCACTTTGGAACGCGCCGGGGTCAGTATATGTTCTAATCGAATCATATAGTTATTAACGTTCTAGGGCGCCTTTTTGGCGATCCAGTTGCTTTTCTTTGTGTTTGATTAATTGACGATCCAGCTTATCTACCAGCAGATCAATCGCCGCATACATATCGTCATGCTCTGCGTTAGCGTTAATATCACCGCCTGCAATCAGCAGGGTTGCATCAATTTTTTGCTTCACTTTCTCAACGCTTAGAGTCACGCGGATACTGGTGATTTTATCAAAATGACGCTCGAGTTTAGCAAACTTAGTGTTGATGTATTCACGAAGGGCGTCAGTGACTTCCAGTTGATGACCTGTGATAGTGATTTGCATACCATTCTCCTTAGTTTCACTGCTTTGTGCGGTGTTAGCAGGATTGTAACGCCTGCGTAAATTAAGTGTTAATGACCAACGTCTATAGTAGCTGCTTTCGATCGGTAGAAGAGGGAATTCCCAATGATTCTCGATACTTAGCAATGGTGCGTCGTGCCACTTGAATACCTTGTTCCTCCAGTAAACCAGCGATCTTGCTATCACTCAATGGTTTTTTTGGATTTTCTGCTGCTACGAACTTAGCAATAATCGCTCGAATCGCTGTAGATGAGCATTCACCACCTTGTGCGGTACTGACATGGCTGGAAAAGAAATATTTTAACTCAAAAATACCACGTGGCGTGTGCATATATTTTTGCGTTGTGACACGTGAAATAGTTGACTCGTGCATGCCGACGGCTTCAGCAATTTCCGCGAGAATTAAAGGTTTCATCGCTTCAGGGCCGTAGTCAAAAAAGCCGCGCTGGTAATCTAAAATCTGCGTGGCTACTTTGAGTAAGGTTTCATTACGGCTTTGTAAGCTTTTAATAAACCAGCGCGCCTCTTGCAGTTGGGTGCGCATAAAAGTGTTGTCGGCGCTGTTGTCCGCACGCTGCACAAAATCGGCATATTGGGCATTGACGGCCAGACGTGGTGCGATGTCTGGGTTGAGCTCGACAATCCAGCGGTTGTTGGCTTTGCGCACAATCACATCGGGCACAATATAGGCTGCTTCTTGGCTTTCAATGGCTGAGCCGGGACGCGGGTCAAGGGTTTGAATCAGCTGCACAATGTCTTTAAGGGCTTCTTCTTTAATACGCATGCGGCGCATCAGTTGATTGTAATCACGCGCGCCCAGCAGCTCTAAATACTCAGTGCAGAGTGTTTTAGCCTGCGTCAACCAAGGGGTGCTGCTGGGTAAACTATTGAGTTGCAGCAGCAAACATTCGCTGAGGTTGCGTGCAGCAATACCGGTGGGCTCAAACTGCTGTACGCGCTTGAGGACCATTTCAATTTCATCCATTTCGATGTGTTGCATCGGATCGAATGAGTCCTGCATCTCCTCAAGGCTTTCTTGTAAATAACCATCAGCACCAATGCTGTCGATAATTACCGTAGCAATCATGCGATCGCTGTCGGTCATCTTGGCTAAGTTGAGCTGCCAAAGCAGATGGCTTTGCAGGTCTACACCTACAGAAGTGGTACTAGTAAAATCCCAGTCTTCGCTGTTGGAGCTGGGAATATTGCTGGCGCTGGACTGGTACACATCGTCCCATGAGGTATCAATCTCAAGCTCGCTGGGAATTTGTTCAGTCCAGTCGGTACTGTCCACCTGTTGCTCTTGCGTGTCGGGCTGCGTCTCGCCAGAGTTTGATTGTGTTGCATTGATCTGCTGCTCTGTCGCGCGCTCTGCTTGGCTTGCGGGACTGTTGTTGTCGTCCTCGACTTCTAGCATTGGATTGCTGTCCAAGGCTTCTTGGATTTCAGCTTGCAGATCCAGGGTCGACATTTGTAACAAGCGAATGGCCTGTTGCAATTGCGGGGTCATGGTCAGGTTTTGACCCATTTTTAAAACGAGTGAGGCTTTCATAATAAAAAAGCATGACTCCTAGTCATCAGTGCGGCCAAAGGAAACTCATAGCAAGATATATGCCTGAATTTTTCACGTTTGCATAGACTTGACAAGTGGTAGATGGCAAGAAACTTTGGCTGTCTTGATGTGGGGCAGGTCAATATGAACGATGAACTGCCCCTAAGATGGGTTTATAAATGAAATTCTTGACCCAAGTACACGTCTTTAACCAACTGGTTTTCAAGAATACTGCTGGGTGAACCGGTGGCAATGATTTTGCCTTCGCTGACAATATAAGCGGTTTCGCAGATATCTAAGGTTTCACGCACGTTGTGGTCGGTGATGAGTACACCGATGCCTTTGTCTTTTAAGTGATGAATGATCTGCTTGATATCACCGACTGAGATGGGGTCAACACCGGCAAAAGGTTCATCGAGTAAAATAAATTTCGGGTCGGTGGCTAAGGCGCGGGCGATTTCCACGCGGCGGCGTTCACCACCCGACAAGCTCATGCCGAGGTTGTTGCGCAGGTGGGTGATGTTGAATTCTTGTAGCAGTTCATCGAGCACCTGTAAGCGTCCAGCACGATCCAGATCTTTTCGCAGTTCTAAAATAGCTAAAATATTATCAGCGACGCTGAGTTTGCGAAAAATAGACGCTTCTTGCGGTAAATAGCCAATACCCGCGCGCGCACGGCCGTGCATGGGCTGAAAGCTGACGTCAGTGTCGTCAATAAATACTGTGCCTTTATCCGCTTTCACTAGGCCAACGATCATATAGAAACAGGTGGTTTTACCAGCGCCGTTAGGCCCAAGTAATCCGACAACTTGACCGCTGTTGATCGAAACACTGACATCATGTACGACCGCGCGACCCTTGTAGGACTTGGCTAGATTCTTTGCGCTTAAGGTGCTGCTCATGGTGCGGCTTGCTCTGTTTTGCTGTCTTTGTTTTTCGGCTGGATCACCATATTGATGCGCGGTGATGGCTGCGTAATAGTACCTTGCTTACCACGGCCTGCAGTGACAATTTCTTTCTTGGTGTCGTAAATAATTTTCTCACCGCGGAAGGTGTTGCCTTGCTGAATCACTTTCGCTTGGTCGGTAATCACAATTTTATCCGTCCCAGCAAAGTACTGAATGGTTAGGCCGTAGGCTTGCACCAGCTCTTTGTCAGTGGCCGGTAGTTGCTCGTAGTAAGCGGGTTTGCCAACTGAGGTGAATACATCAATATCACCTGCACTATCGAGGGTGATAGTGACAGTATCACCGGTGATTTTTAGCGTACCCTGCGTGATAATTACGCCGCCACGGTAAATAGCCACGCCGCGCTTGTCATCCATTTCAGCGCTATCAGCTTGGATATTAATCGGCTGCTCACTGTCGGAGGGCAGAGCATGTGCCAGTGTGCTCAATAGGCCAACACTGGTGGCAAAAATTACTGCAAGGGTGCTTTTAGCGAACGTCATGTTTGCCTCTCACATTTGAAAGTAAATGCATTTTACTTTCATTTAAATAGGTATGCATGCCAACGCCGGTGGTTATACCGTTGGCTGCTTCAATTTTTACCGCCAGCTTAGTGTGTGCAAATTCAGTCTCAGGCACATAGGTCAGGCGTTGTGTCGTCAGTATGGTTGGGCGTCCTTTTTCATCAGTGCGCTCAATACGAACGTTATCGATCAATTCAACTTCTTTGCCTTCAGGGCTGACTTCACTGCGCGCGCTGCTGATGTGCCATGGCAATTCTGTGCCGCGAAACAGTAATAAGTCGGGCTGCAATAATAGCGTAATATCATCGTGCTGAGTATGCTCAATACGCGGGCTGTTAAGCTCATACTGCAGGCTGCCTTCGTCGGTAAACTGCAAGGTGTGGGTGTTTTGGGCAAAGAAATCAATACTGTTGTCATCAATCAGACTGGCTGATGAAGCATTATCAGTGGGGCTGTTGATATTCCAATAACCCAGCGCTGCAACCAGCACAGCAATGGGGAGGAAAAATAAAGCCAAACGTACATTTGCAGGCATAAGGGCCACTCAAAATTATAGGTAAGCGTTTTGTGCCGCTGCGAGCGTACCTTGGGCGGCCATAATAAACTCACACAGCTCGCGCGCAGCACCTTCGCCACCACGCAGAGACGTGACGGCTTGTGCATGCTGGCGCACAAAGGTATTGGCGTTAGCGACTGCCACGCCCAATGCCACACAGCGGATCGGTGCGAGATCAGGCAAGTCATCTCCCAAGTAGGCCACCTGCTCATAAGGCAACTGCAAAGTAGCGAGCAGTTCATCAAGCGCAACGCGCTTATCTTCACGGCCTTGAATTAAGTGTTCAATGCCTAAATTAGCTGCGCGGCGCTCGACAATAGTGGAAGTGCGCCCAGTAATAATCGCGATGTTAACACCGGAGTTTTTCAGCATTTTAATGCCTTGGCCATCGAGTGTGCTAAAGGCTTTGGCCTCGCTACCATCCGCAAGAAAATAGAGCTTGCCGTCGGTAAGCACGCCATCCACGTCCAATACTAAAAGTTTTACCGCGCGAGCACGTTGGACAAGATGACTATCGGTTAAGTGCAGCATTACATCACTCCTGCGCGTAATAAATCATGCATATTTAATGCGCCAATCGCTTGATTGTGTTCGTTGACCACCGGCAGCGAGCTGATCTTATGGTCTTCCATAATTTTTAACGCTTCAGCAGCCAGCATCTCTGGACGGGCAGTTTTGCCGCCGTGGGTCATGAGCTCGTTAATACTGGCGTCACGGACATCAATACCTTTATCCAGCGCACGACGCAAATCACCGTCGGTAAAAATACCAGCGAGGGTTTGATCAGGCGCTAAAATCAATGTCATACCCAGCCCCTTTTGCGTCATTTCTAATAAAGCTGTACGCAGCGAAGCATCATTGTTCACCGCTGGGAGCTCGTCACCGCTGTGCATCACATGTTCAACTTTAAGCAGTAAACGACGGCCGAGTGCGCCACCTGGGTGTGAGAAGGCAAAATCTTCTGGGGTAAAGCCGCGCGCTTCAAGTAAGGCAATCGCCAGTGCATCGCCGAGCACCAAAGTGACGGTCGTTGAAGAAGTGGGCGCTAAATTTAATGGGCAGGCTTCTTGTGCAACTTGAGTGTCTAGATTGACTTCAGCGGCGCTAGCGAGCGTTGAATCGGGGTTGCCGGTCATGCTGATTAAGGTCAAACCCATGCGCTTAATCAACGGCAGTAATGTCACGATTTCATTGGTGGTACCTGAATTGGATAAAGCGAGCACCACGTCATCTGGGGTGATCATGCCCATATCGCCATGACTGGCTTCGGCGGGGTGTACAAAAAATGCCGGTGTGCCAGTGCTGGCGAGCGTTGCCGCAATCTTATGACCGATATGCCCAGACTTGCCCATGCCCACCACAACCACGCGGCCTTTGCAGGCTAAAATCAACTCGCAGGCTTTGACGAATGTGTGGTCAATGCGCGCCAGTAAACTGCTGATAGCGTCTTGCTCAAGGCCAATGGTGCGCTTGGCGGAATCAATAAGGCTGTGTGCTGAAGTCATAACGCATCATTCTTTAAAATAAAAAAATAATTATACGTGAAATTGACCGGTAACTCATCTGGTACGGGTCTCGGTCTGGGTTCGCGCTGATGATCCAGTGCATTTGCCTTAGATGTTGATATACAAAGGCTGTTGTGAACTTGCTAAAACAAGGGCTTGCGCCTTTATTGCAGAGAGGGGCGCGTAAACACTGTAGAATGCAGCCCATTGCCCTGTGAGGGCTGAACAGTCAGGGTAAACATCGTCATGTCATTTACAAAACTTGGATTAATGCCAGCCTTGTTGGCTAATCTCAAACACTTAGAATATCAGCAGCCGACGCCGGTACAGCAGCAAGCCATTGCACCGATTTTAGCCGGTAAAGATATTTTGGCCGCTGCGCAAACCGGTACTGGTAAAACAGCTGCCTTTACGTTGCCAACCCTGCAGTTGCTGCTCACTCAAGGCGAAAAAGTCACCTCCAATTGTGTGCGCGCTTTGGTGTTAGTGCCGACCCGCGAGTTAGCGGAGCAGGTGCATGAATCGATCCGCACCTATTTGCATGAGTTGCCATTGCGCACAGCTGTTGCTTACGGTGGCGTTAGTATTAATCCGCAAATGATGAATTTACGCCGCGGAGTGGATGTGTTGGTGGCGACGCCGGGGCGTTTGTTGGATTTGTATCAGCAAAATGCTGTGCGCTTTAATCAGATGCAGATTTTAGTGCTCGATGAAGCCGATCGCATGCTGGATTTAGGTTTTGCGGAAGAGCTTAATGCCCTGTTTTCCTTGATGCCGCGTCAGCGTCAAACCTTGCTGTTTTCGGCTACGTTTTCCGGGCCGATTCGCACCTTGGCGGGCAAGTTGCTCAATGATCCGGTGCGTGTTGATGTCACGCCTAAGCATTCCGCTGCCGAAACCGTGAAGCAATACCTGCTGGTGGTGGATAAAAAAGATAAGACAGATTTACTTCTGCATTTGCTCGCGAGTCGTCAGTGGGGGCAGGTATTGGTATTTGTGCGCACGCGCAAAGGTGCGGAGTCGTTATCAAAAAAACTACTAGCCGCGAAAGTTTCCAGTGATGCGATTCACGGTGATAAAACCCAGCCGGCGCGTTTGCGAGCTTTGCATGACTTTAAAGCCGGTCGTATTCAGGTGTTGGTGGCAACTGATGTGGCGGCGCGCGGTTTGGATATTGAACAGCTGCCGCATGTGGTCAACTTTGATTTGCCGACCATTGCGCAAGATTATGTGCACCGCATTGGTCGTACCGGACGCGCGGGTTTAACCGGCGAGGCGATCTCGCTGGTCAGTGCGGATGAATTGGACGAGTTGATTGCCATTGAAGAATTGATGGGGATTCATCTGCAGCGCTTCGATGAGCCCGATTTTTATGCGGAACATCGCTTGCCGGAAACGGTGCTGGGTGTGGGCAGTATCAAAAAGCCAAAAAAACCCAAAAAGAATAAAGCCGCCGCAGCAGGCAATATTCATTTAGGTGATGCCTTTAACGCTGATAGCAAGCCGCAAGTGGTCGCTATTCGACAAGTACCGCGTTTAGCCGTGCCAGGTCGGCACAAGCCCAAGCCGAGTAATGCGAAACCGCGTTAAGCAATGAGTTTAAATGGGCCGCTCTTTTTAAAGGTGGCCCCTGTGCTGCGCACCTTTGGCACGCTGATGCAGTCAGCGTACTGCGCTTAAAAGCTGTTGGCAGTCAACCGCATGGAAATGGGTCAGTTCTGGCCAGAGGTTTTCTGGAGTATTGACCTGTACCGCGTAACTGCCAGCCGCATGTGCGGTTTTTAAGTCCATGTGAAAATCACCCACCATAATCATATCCTGCGGCTGGACTTGCCAGTCTGCGGCGATCCTGAATAATCCGTCCGGATCAGGTTTGGGGATGGCTTGTTCGCGTCCCAATACCCATTGCGGTGCAAAATATTCTGCAAGGCCAATAGCGTGCAGGGTGATTAAGGCGAGTTCCTGTGCGTTGCGCGTGAGAATAGCCAGATGGCGCTGATGCTCATGCAGATGCTGTATCAATTCGATTGCGCCGGGTGCGGGTTGTGCGTTGAGTGCTAACTCACGTTCGTGCGCCAGTAACCAATGATGTTTTTGCTGCGCTTCTTGAGCCGGTAATGCAGCAAGATGACCTAAAATATCCGCATGCGTCGGGATCTCCAGCATGCGGCGAATATATAAGAAGTCATGCACAGCAAGGGTTAGGGTGCCATCCATATCAAACACCCAATGCTGGCAGT
>CANRHT010000056.1 GCA_947630465.1 uncultured Pseudomonadaceae bacterium | reverse complement strand
GCACAGTTTGGTGACTTTGCCAACGGTGCACAGGTTGTGATTGACCAGTTTATTACCAGTGGTGAAACCAAGTGGGGTCGCTTATGCGGTCTGACGATGTTGCTGCCGCACGGTTATGAAGGTCAAGGACCAGAGCACTCATCCGCTCGTTTAGAGCGTTACTTGCAACTGTGTGCTGAGCACAACGTACAAGTGTGTGTGCCGACGACGCCTGCACAGGTTTACCATATGCTGCGCCGCCAAGCGATTCGTCCGCTGCGCAAGCCTTTGGTTGCTCTGACACCGAAATCATTGCTGCGTCATAAGTTAGCTATTTCCAGCTTAGAAGATTTAGCTGAAGGTACATTCCAAAACGTTATCGGTGAAATCGATACGTTGGATGCGGATAAAGTTGATCGCGTGATTATGTGCAGCGGTAAGGTCTATTACGATTTGTTGGAAAAGCGTCGTAATGAAGGTCTAGATACCACTGCCATTGTACGTATTGAGCAACTCTATCCATTCCCTGAAGATGATTTAGCTGCAGAGTTGACACAGTACAAAAACCTGAAGAATCTGGTTTGGTGTCAGGAAGAACCAATGAACCAAGGTGCTTGGTACTGCAGTCAGCATCATATGCGTCGTGTTGCACAAGCGAGCAAAGCAGGTCTTGATTTGCAGTACGCCGGTCGTATTGCTTCAGCATCACCTGCGTGTGGCTATGCCTCAATGCATGCTGAGCAACAAGAACAATTGTTGCAAGAAGCCTTTAACGTTTAAATCAGCGAAAAAACCGCACTGAATTCAGTGCGGTTTTTTACGTAACAACCGAATTTATAGGAACACATTATTATGGCGATTGAAATTAAAGCCCCAGCATTTCCCGAGTCGGTCGCTGATGGCACCGTTGCAACTTGGCACAAACAAGTTGGCGAAGCTGTTAAGCGTGATGAGCTGATTGTTGATATTGAAACTGACAAAGTTGTCATGGAAGTTTTAGCTGAAGCCGATGGCGTACTGACTGAAATCGTTGCGAATGAAGGCGACACTGTACTGAGCGCACAATTATTAGGTCGTTTAGACACTGATGCGGTTGCAACGGCTCCAGCTGCAGCGCCTGCTGCACAAGCTTCTGCTGCTGCACCTGCAGCGAGCGATGAGGCTATTTTGTCACCTGCGGCACGTAAAATTGCTGCAGAAAACGCACTGAATCCAGCGGCTATCGCAGGTACAGGTAAAGACGGTCGCGTGACTAAAGAAGACGCGGTTGCTGCTGTAGCTAACAAGCCTGCTGCGGGTTCTACTGCCGCTACGCCTGCTGCACAAGCACCTTTATTCGCAGCCGGTGATCGCGTTGAAAAGCGTGTACCTATGACACGTTTGCGCACCAAAGTTGCTGAGCGTTTAGTTGAAGCACAATCTTCAATGGCCATGTTGACCACGTTCAACGAGGTCAACATGAAGCCCATTATGGAACTGCGCAGCAAGTACAAAGACTTGTTTGAAAAGACCCATAACGGTGTACGTTTAGGCTTTATGTCATTCTTTGTTAAAGCAGCGGTTGAAGCGCTGAAGCGCCAGCCAGGCGTCAACGCTTCGATTGATGGTAACGATATCGTTTACCACGGCTACCAAGACATTGGTGTTGCAGTATCCAGCGATCGCGGTCTGGTTGTACCTGTATTGCGTAATGCTGAGTTCATGAGCCTTGCAGAAATCGAAGGCGGCATCAATGCTTACGGTCGTAAAGCTAAAGACGGCAAGCTGACTTTAGAAGAAATGACTGGCGGTACTTTCACTATTTCTAACGGTGGTGTATTCGGTTCTTTACTGTCAACACCTATCGTTAACCCACCACAAACAGCCATCTTGGGTATGCACAAAATCCAAGAGCGTCCAATGGCGGTTGATGGTGAAGTGGTTATTCTGCCAATGATGTACTTGGCATTATCTTATGACCACCGTTTAATTGATGGCAAAGAAGCAGTTACTTTCCTTGTCACCATGAAAAACTTGTTAGAAGACCCAGCGCGTCTGTTGCTGGATAT
Organism: uncultured Pseudomonadaceae bacterium; assembly: GCA_947630465.1. Taxonomy (GTDB): domain Bacteria; phylum Pseudomonadota; class Gammaproteobacteria; order Pseudomonadales; family Pseudomonadaceae; genus Denitrificimonas. The sequence continues at coordinate 9,074 of CANRHT010000056.1, read as the reverse complement.
CTGATTACTCTGCAGCTGCTGATGAAGTATCAGCAGCTGCAGTTGTGGCCACACGCCACTTAACGAGGAAAGCTCATGAGTCAGAAATTTGATGTAATTGTAATCGGTGCCGGCCCTGGTGGTTATGTTGCTGCCATTAAAGCAGCACAACTGGGTATGAAGACTGCCTGTATCGAAAAGTTCGAAGATAAAGACGGCAATATGGCATTAGGCGGAACTTGCCTAAACGTCGGTTGTATCCCATCTAAAGCGCTGCTGGACAGTGCTTGGAAATACCACGAAGCCAAAGAAGATTTTGCAGTACACGGTATTGGCGTTGAAAACGTCACTATGGATGTACCAGCAATGATTGCGCGTAAAGCTAACATTGTGAAAAACCTGACTGGCGGTATCGCAGGTTTGTTTAAAGCCAACGGTGTGACCAGTATTGCAGGTCACGGTAAGTTGCTGGCGAACAAGCAAGTTGAAGTAACTGCAGCTGACGGCACAATCACTGTGTATGACGCTGAAAACGTTATTATCGCTGCGGGTTCACAGCCGATTGATATTCCACCTGCACCTGTTGATCAAGATGTGATTGTTGATTCAACTGGCGCATTGGAATTTCAAGCGGTACCTAAGCGCCTTGGTGTGATTGGTGCGGGCGTCATTGGTCTTGAGCTGGGTTCTGTATGGGGCCGTTTAGGCGCTGAAGTAACAGTGATCGAAGCACAAGATAAATTCTTGCCAGCAATGGACGAGCAAGTTGCTAAAGAAGCACTGAAAATCTTTGCTAAGCAAGGTTTAGACATCCGTTTAGGCGCGCGCTTAACCGGCAGCAACGTTGCCAAAGGCGAAGTTACTGTAAGCTTTACTGATGCTAAAGGTGAGCAACAGATGACATTCGACAAGCTGATTGTAGCTGTTGGTCGTCGTCCTGTGACAACCAACGTGTTAGCTGCAGACAGTGGTGTCACCATTGATGAGCGTGGCTTTATTTACGTTGACGATATCTGCGCGACCAGCGTACCTGGCGTTTACGCTATTGGTGACGTGGTACGTGGCCCGATGTTGGCGCACAAAGCATCTGAAGAAGGTGTGATGGTTGTTGAGCGTATCGCTGGTAAGAAAAACCAAGTGAATTACGACTTAATTCCAGGTGTGATCTACACTCACCCTGAAATTGCTAGCGTTGGTAAAACTGAGCAGCAATTGAAGAGTGACGGTGTTGCGGTGAATGTGGGTGTGTTCCCCTTCGCTGCCAGTGGTCGTGCGATGGCTGCTAACGATACCGCAGGTTTTGTAAAGGTTATTGCTGATGCTACAACTGACCGTGTATTAGGTGTACATGTGATTGGTCCTAGCGCTGCAGAACTTGTACAGCAAGGTGCAATTGCGATGGAGTTTGGCTCCAGCGCAGAAGATTTAGCCTTGATGGTGTTCTCACACCCAACCTTGTCAGAAACACTTCACGAAGCGGCACTCGCCGTCAGTGGCCAGGCGATTCATATCGCCAACCGCAAAAAACGCTGATCAAACAACCGCCCCTTACTAGGGGCGGTTTTGATTCTGCCGTACCTTATCTCGCCTCGTTTCAGCGCCCCAAATTGCGGGCATACTGATGAACGCTACTATGCATGTCTGCGCAGAAGGCTCTATAGTTCATCATGAGTGCCGTCCAACAATCCACCCTGTACACCGCGCGGTGCGACACCATAAGCTGCCTCGTCGCGCGCTTCTCGCGGAGACAGTGATGGGTATTCTTGTCTAAAAACAACTGAGGTAAAGCCGTATGAATCTGCATGAGTATCAAGCTAAGCAGCTGTTTGCTGACTATGGTTTACCGGTCTCCAAAGGGGTTGCAGTGGAGACAGCTCAAGCTGCAGCGCAAGCCTGTCACGATATTGGTGGTGAGCGTTGGGTGGTCAAAGCACAAGTGCATGCAGGTGGGCGCGGTAAAGCCGGCGGTGTGAAGTTGGTGACGCAGGCCCAAGCCGCGCAGGAGTTTGCCGCGCAGTGGCTGGGCAAACGCTTAGTCACCTACCAAACAGATGCCAAGGGTCAGCCGGTGAGTCGTATTCTGGTTGAGGCCTGTACGGACTTTATTAAAGAGTTGTATTTAGGTGCAGTGATTGATCGCGCTAGGCGCCGAGTGGTGTTTATGGCATCGACTGAAGGTGGTGTTGATATTGAAAAAGTGGCCAGTGAAACACCTGAGAAAATCGTACAGGTCAGTATTGATCCAACAATTGGCGCGCAAGCTTTTCAGGGGCGTTTTTTAGCTTATCAACTGGGCTTACAAGGCCAGCAAGTGGCGCAGTTCACTCAGATCTTCTTAAGTCTGGCCAAGTTGTTTGTGGAGTGCGATGTGGCACTGCTTGAGGTCAATCCTTTAGTGATTACGCGCGCTGGTCACTTGCATTGCTTAGATGCCAAATTGACGGTTGATAGCAACGCTTTGTATCGTCAGCCTCAGCTGCGAGCTATGCAAGATCTCGGACAGGATGATCCACGTGAGGCCCATGCAGTGCAGTTTGAACTCAACTATGTTGCCTTAGACGGTGATATTGGTTGCATGGTCAATGGTGCAGGTTTAGCCATGGGCACTATGGATATTGTTAACCACCATGGCGGTCGCCCAGCTAACTTTTTAGATGTCGGCGGTGGCGCCACTAAAGAGCGCGTCTCTGAAGCCTTTAAAATTATTCTGTCTGACCCTAAGGTTAAAGCGGTGTTGATCAATATCTTTGGCGGTATCGTGCGCTGTGACATGATCGCCGAAGGTGTGATTGGTGCTGTGCAAGATGTGGGTGTGCAAGTGCCGGTGGTGGTGCGTTTAGAAGGTAACAATGCGGCGCTGGGTCGCAAAGTGTTGGCTGAGAGTGGGCTGAATATTATTGCGGCGCACAGCTTAACGGATGCCGCACTACAGGTGGTTGCGGCAGCTCAAGGAGCGCAGGCATGAGTATTTTGATTAACAAAAACACTAAAGTTATTTGTCAGGGCTTTACTGGCGCGCAAGGTACTTTTCATTCGGAGCAAGCCATTGCTTACGGCACGCAGATGGTGGGAGGGGTGACTCCAGGTAAAGGCGGCATGACACACCTTGGTTTACCGGTTTTTAATACTGTCTTAGAGGCTGTAGAAGCCACTGGCGCCGATGCTTCAGTGATTTATGTGCCGGCACCTTTTTGTAAAGACTCGATTTTAGAAGCGGCTTTTGCAGGGATTAAGCTGATTGTTTGCATCACCGAGGGCATGCCGACTTTAGATATGCTGGATGTGAAGATTAAATGCGATGAGCTCGGCGTGCGCCTGATTGGACCCAACTGTCCCGGTGTGATTACTCCGGGCGAATGCAAAATAGGTATCCAGCCGGGTTTTATTCATATGCCGGGCAAGGTCGGCATAGTGTCGCGCTCAGGCACCTTAACCTATGAAGCCGTTAAGCAAACCACGGATGCCGGTTTTGGTCAGTCTACTTGTGTGGGTATCGGTGGTGATCCCATTCCTGGTTCCAGTTTTATTGATATTTTAACTTTATTTCAAGCGGATCCGAAAACTGAAGCCATTGTCATGATCGGCGAGATTGGTGGCAGTGCTGAAGAAGAGGCGGCATCATTTATCAAAGCGCATGTCACTAAACCTGTGGTGTCTTATATTGCGGGTGTTACAGCGCCTGTGGGGAAGCGTATGGGGCATGCGGGGGCTATTATCTCGGGTGGTAAAGGTACGGCTGAGGAAAAGTTTGCCGCACTCGAAGACGCAGGCGTAAAAACTGTGCGCTCATTGGCTGATATTGGCAGTGCGCTCGCCGAAATGACTGGCTGGACGCATAAATAAAGTTATTGTGTCGTACAGGTCAAGGCACACCCTGCATAGGCTGAGGCGGTGTGCTTGACGGCAATCAATAATGACTTTTTAAGCGGTTGAGCCGGCAGGCAGAGGACGGTTACCGTAGGTGTAACCAAGTTAATGAGTAGGGTCTATCACGTGAATACAAACCTGCAGCACGAGAGTCAATTAAGTATTGAAGAACCCTTTTATCAGACGCTTGGTAATGAAGAAGAAGTCTTTCGCCAGGCTTGGCAGCATGGGATGCCTGTGCTGATTAAAGGGCCTACGGGCTGCGGTAAAACCCGCTTTGTGCAACACATGGCGCACCGCTTGAACTTGCCGCTGTATACCGTGGCTTGTCACGATGATTTAAGTGCGGCTGACTTAGTGGGGCGTCACTTAATTGGTGCAGAAGGCACCTGGTGGCAAGATGGCCCTTTAACCCGTGCCGTACGTGAGGGCGGTATTTGTTATTTAGATGAAGTGGTCGAGGCGCGTCAGGATACCGCTGTGGTTTTGCACCCGTTGGCTGATGACAGGCGTGAGCTGTTCTTAGAGCGTACCGGTGAGGCGATTAAAGCGGGGCCTAACTTTATGTTGGTGGTGTCTTACAACCCCGGCTATCAAAACTTGCTTAAAGGCATGAAACCCAGTACCCGCCAACGTTTTGTGGCCATGCGCTTTGATTATCCCAGTGCCGCAGAAGAACAGAAAATTGTTGAAATTGAGGCGGGTGTCGAGAGTAAACTCGCCGCGCAAATTGTCCGCTTGGGACAGGCATTACGCCGTTTAGAGAATCATGACCTTGAAGAAGTGGCTTCGACACGCTTACTGATTTTTACCGCACGCATGATTAAAGCCGGCATGCCAGTGCGCGAAGCCTGCTTAGCCTGCTTGGCTGAGCCGTTAAGCGATGACCCACAAACAGTGGCGGCTCTCATGGATGTGGTTGATGTCCACTTCGAGTAATACACCGCCTGCAGCCCGTCATGCATTGCCGGGTGACTTGGCCATGTGGATATTTATTCTGGCTGAGTTGGCTGCTTTTACGCTGTTTATTATTGCTTTCAGCGTCACGCAAATGCTTTATCCCGAGTTGTTTCAAGCGGGGCGTGCAGAGTTGGATCCATCCACAGGCTTTGCTATGACGGTAGGGTTACTGTCATCAGGTTTTTTAGCCGCGTTGGCAGTGGAGCGGGTGCGGATGAATCAAGCGCGGCAAGCGGCTGTGTTACTGGTCGCGGCGATCGCTTCAGCGATGGTTTATGTGCTGCTTAAACTCAGTGAATATACGCATCTAGCACAAGCCGGTTTTGACCTTGAATACAACATGTTCTTCACCCTGTATTGGCTGGTGACTTTATTTCACTTCTTACATGTGTGGCTGGGATTGTTAGTGCTGGCTTTTTTAGCTTGGCGTTGTTGGCGCTTGGGTTTTACGGCCGAAAATCGCAGCGGTATGGAATCTGGGGTGATGTATTGGCATATGATTGATTTGGCGTGGGTGATTATTTTTCCGCTGGTGTATTTACTGGGGTAGGGCGGCTGTATGTCCAATACAAAAGTGTTGTTTGTGTGCTGGTTGGCATTGGTTATAGCAACAGCTGTAACCGTCTATCTAGGTGCCAGCGCCCTGACTTTAGCCACTCAGGTTGCTGCTGTGCTGGCAGTGGCTGTTTTTAAATCAGGCTTGATTATTGATGGCTTTATGGAACTGCGTCATACGCAAAGGCGCTGGCGCATCATCATGTATGGCTGGCCTTTAGCAATGAGCCTGATTATTGCTGCGACCTTGCTGATTCCCTATTTTATGCGCTGATGGCGCTATCTTGTTTGTCTCACTTCCCAGTCGCTTTCTGTGTGTTTGTGCGTGCACTGCGTGCACAGCATTTCTGCTTATTGTACTTTCCCTAAAACCTTCTCCAAGCGCTGTGAGCGCCGCGTTGATGTGCGCTGTGTCGCATTTAAAAGGCTGATTAGCAATACAAGAAATGCTGTATAAGCCCGTGGTGCGGGCCTTTGCTGAATAACCCAGTGCAGCACTTGGTAAATCTTGATTGCTGTCAAGTGGGTTTGTAAGCAACTGTTTCTATGATGAACGTGCATAACTCATCAGGAGGCGTCATGTCTGAAACATTCACAAAAGGTATGGCGAGAAATATCTACTATGGAGGAAGTTTATTCTTCGTCTTGGTTTTTCTTGCACTCACTTACCATACAGAAAGAACCGTTCCAGAGCGCACCAATAGCCATTTACTGACTGAGTCAGTGATTCGCGGAAAGCTCGTCTGGGAAGAGAATAACTGCATTGGCTGTCACAGCTTGCTGGGTGAAGGTGCTTACTTTGCACCGGAGCTGGGTAACGTGTTTATTCGTCGTGGTGGTGAGGAAGGTTTCAAATACTTCTTTCCTGCATGGATGAAGGCGCAGCCCACTAAGGCACCCGGTCGCCGTCAAATGCCACAGTTCAACTTAACCGATGCCCAGTTGGACGATTTAGCTGAGTTCCTTAAGTGGAGTTCGAAAATCGATACCAATAACTGGCCACCAAACAAGGAGGGTTGATATGCCTGCTACATTGCTTTTGAATATTTACGCATTGTCAGCTCATGTGGTTGGCAGTCTAAGGGGAACTGATTATGTCGAATAATCCGTACTTAAAATTCACCTCGCAAAAGGTGGCCATGCCGTACTTGGTCTTTGCTCTGATCCTGTTTGTTGGGCAAATTCTGTTTGGTTTGGTGATGGGCTTGCAATACATCATCGGCGACTTCTTGTTTCCGCTGATTCCTTTCAATATCGCACGTATGGTGCACACCAACTTACTGATTGTTTGGTTGTTGTTTGGCTTTATGGGAGCGGCGTACTACCTGATACCCGAAGAGGCTGACCGTGAATTACACAGCCCAAAACTCGCGATGATTTTGTTCTGGGTCTTTGCCGCAGCAGGCGTATTGACCATCTTAGGTTACTTATTCGTACCCTATGCTGGACTGGCACAAATGACCGGTAACGATCTGTTACCCACCATGGGGCGTGAGTTCCTTGAGCAGCCGTTGATCACTAAGATCGGCATCGTGGTGGTGTGTTTGGGCTTTTTATACAACGTCGGTATGACTGTACTGAAAGGCCGCAAAACCGCGATTAATGTGGTGATGATGACCGGTTTGATTGGCTTGGCAGTGATGTTCCTGTTCTCGTTCTACAACCCCGATAACCTGACCCGCGATAAGTTCTACTGGTGGTATGTGGTGCACTTGTGGGTAGAAGGCGTGTGGGAATTGATCATGGCCGCGATGCTGGCTTACGTGTTGATCAAAATCACCGGTGTGGACCGTGAAGTGATTGAGAAATGGTTGTATGTGATTGTCGCGATGGCGCTGATCTCTGGCATCTTAGGTACGGGTCACCACTACTTCTGGATTGGTGCGCCAACCGTTTGGCTGTGGGTCGGTTCGATCTTCTCCACGCTGGAGCCATTACCCTTCTTTGCGATGGTGTTGTTTGCCTTCAATATGATCAACCGCCGCCGTCGTGAGCACCCCAATAAAGCCGCTGCATTGTGGGCGATGGGTACTACGGTTACTGCGTTCTTAGGTGCCGGTGTCTGGGGCTTCTTGCATACCCTTGCGCCAGTCAACTATTACACGCACGGTACGCAATTGACTGCAGCCCATGGTCACTTAGCCTTCTACGGTGCTTATGTGATGATCGTGTTGACCTTGATTTCTTATGCAATGCCCAAGTTACGTGGCCTTGGTGAGGCCGCTGATAATAAAGCGCAAGTGTTAGAAATGTGGGGCTTCTGGTTGATGACCATCAGCATGATCTTTATCACGCTGTTCTTATCGGCTGCGGGCGTTGTACAAATCTGGCTGCAACGTGTGCCAGAGGATGGTGCTGCATTGGGCTTTATGGCAACCCAGGATCAATTGTTCCTCTTCTACTGGTTGCGTTTAGCTGCAGGTGTGGTCTTCTTGATTGGCTTGGTCGCCTACTTGCTGAGCTTCCGTCAGCGTGGGCGTGCAGGGCAAGTGACTGCTACGGTCGCAGGACACGCATAATTACGTGAATTAACGTGGTTATGTAAGGATCTTCGGCCCGGCTGGTATAGCGGGCCGAAGTTGTTTTAGCGACAGCTGTATGAGCGTTCTCTACAGCTGATGCCACCTCCACCTTAAGTGAGGCTGGATATGGGCATTGGTGTTGAAGTTGAAGAGTGGGCCGGTGAGATCTGGCATAAATTTATCACTCGACGTGCAGACCCAGGGTTTCCTGAAGCACAGGTTGAACTGGTGGATATGCAGCGCTCATTAGCCGTACTGTTTCGTGCTTTAGGCGGTGCTTCTGGTGTGGCGGTGGAGGCTTCTAGTGCACGCAAAATGGTCTTGCGCCGCTCCTTAGTTCAACAAATCGCGGGCAGCAGTTTACAGTTACCCGTGGCTTGGGCCGATGCGGAAAATTTACGCTTACCCGCCAGTTTAGCGGTGTACCCCGATCCTGAGCTCAATCGTGACTTGTACCGTTGGTTGGCATTACTGGCCGCGACCTCTGACAAAATGCGTCATTGGGGGCGAGATAATCAGCGTTGGACTCAGCATTTATTAGAGCAGTATCCGGCGATGCGCTCGCGTTATCAGCGCTTGCTGCAAGCGCATTTAGCCTTGCGTCCAGATCCGAATTCGTTAAAGAACAATGAGGCCGCTTTAGAGCGGGCTTTACGTCAAGCGTTGTTAGCGCCCGGCAGTGTGGTGGATTTTCCGGTCACTGAACGCGCACCATTTCCTTTGCCGCTCTGGTTATACCCTGCTGAACGCTTAGGTGATCCGCAAAAAAGTGATCTGGAAAGTGAAGACGATGACAGTGATGTGATAGGTGCAGCACAAGGCGAAGGCCGTGATGTACGCAAGCAAGCCAAGCGAGTTGCAGACAATTCGGGTAAAGAAGGTTTGTTATTGTTTCGCTTAGAAAACTTATTCAGTTGGTCTGAGCACATTGATGTTGATCGCTGTGGTGATGATAACGAAGATCTCGATGCCGCACGGGTAGCGGATGATCTCGATGAAATTGCTTTATCGCGCAAACGTAAGCGCAAAGGCGGCGGTTTAAAGCTGCACTTGGATTTACCACCATCGGATATCGATGATATTCCGCTGGGCGAAGGCATCAAATTGCCTGAATGGGATTTTCGCAAAAATGCTCTGCAGGCTGATTTTGTTAATGTGCAGATGATGCAGCCCCGTGATCAAGAGGCGGCA